>CAMDNC010000096.1 GCA_945902755.1 Flavipsychrobacter stenotrophus | reverse complement strand
GCATTGAGCAGTTGCGGTATAGATATTGCTCCAGTAGAGTTTACAGCATCTACTACTACACTATAGTTCATAGCCTTGATAGCTGCTACATTTACCAGTGGGTGTTGCAGTATTATATCTATATGTTGCTGTATATAGGTATCGTTGGTTGTTACTTTGCCTATGCTGTCAATTTCAGCGTATATAGTTTCGTTCTTTTCAGCATAGTCTAGTATCCACTGTCCCTCTGCTGCATTCAGAAATTCACCATCTTTGTTGAGCAGTTTCAGTGCATTCCATTGTTTAGGATTATGGCTGGCTGTAAGTATAATACCGCCCGCTGCGTTTTCCAGTTTCACAGCCATTTCTACGGTAGGGGTAGTGCTCAAACCGAGGTCTACTACCGTGCAGCCTATGCTTTGCAAAGTGGCAGCTACAAGGTCTCTTACCATTCCGCCCGATATTCTACCATCACGACCTATAATTATCTTCTTGTTGTCGCCTTGTGTAGCTATCCATGCACCGTATGCTGATGTAAACTTTACCAGATCTACTGGTGTTAGGCTTTTACCGGGTACACCACCAATGGTACCTCTGATTCCTGATATAGACTTTATTAATGCCATATATATCTATTTGCTTGTAAGGCGAAGATAAGCGTTTAGGATTTTTAGAGAGATTATTTTATCTCAATATTTTTTCAAATCATCACCGTAATATTAGTTGCACATATACCCTGTTCAACGCTGCGCCCAAGTAATTTGCCAGAGGTAATAAAAACAAAAATCCCCCGACGTGCAGGGGATTTTTGTTGTAGTAGTTATTTATGAGAGTGGCTATCTAATAAGAGTAACCTCTCCTTTGTAAACCTGATTTGTTGCATGACCAGGACGAGCTACTATCACTGTGTAATAGTATACACCTAAATCCTGTGGCACCCCCTTGTAGGTACCATCCCATCCTTGCTCTCTGGTAGTAGAATAGAACACCTGCTCACCCCAGCGGTTGAATATTCTCAGCTCAAGCATATGCTGGAATTTAGAACCATTCAATCTAAAGACATCATTTAGTCCGTCACCATTGGGTGTAAAGCCCGATGGCACAAATTCTGACATTGATGTATCTACTCTGATAGTTACAAAAGCAGTATCTCTACACCCGAAATAATCCATACCATAAACTGTGTAGGTGGTAGTAACGCTAGGAGTAGCTATTGGATTGTTGATGTTAGGATTACTAAGACTACCATCGTTTGGTGTCCATGTATAAAACATTACACTGTCGGCATACAATTGAACACTATTACCGAACATTATCGTAGTGCTTGCTGTAATATTTTGCAATTGTTTTGGAAGTGTTGAGTTCAATGTCATAACATGTGTAGCAATACAGCCTTCAGTATTCAGTGTAGCAGTAAGTGTGTATACAAACACCCCTAAACCGTCAAACATTGGCACCTTAGCGGTATCAGTGCTTAAATTAGTAGCTGGAGTCCACTGATAGGTGAATCCATAGGGAAGGTCTAGTGGACGAGTATATACGTCATTGTACAGTGGCATTGGATTAGTAAGACAGAATGTACTATCGCTAACCGCATCAATATAAGGCTGTATAATGGTAACAACTTTAGTTATTTCATCTACGCAATTTAGCGAGTCCGTTACAGTAAGCGTTACTGAATAGATGCCCTCTGTAGCGTAAGTGTAAGGAGCTGGACTACCATTTGTAGTAACTATTGTTCCATCACCATAATTCCATTCATAGATCATTGGAGGAATAGTAGGTGTAGGTGTATACTTGAAGGAGGTAGATAAATCATTGATAACTACAGCTGTTTGGTTACATACTGTGACATCTGCAAAACTGAAATTCGCAGTAACATCATGTGTAAGGTTCACTGGTATAGTAACATCATTTGTACAACCCGCAGATGTACGAACTGTTAACCTAACGTTGTAAACTATATGACCTGCGTCGTAAATATGGGTTGGGTTAGGGTCGTAAGAAATTACGCCATCACCGAAAGCCCATTCATAAGTACTAGCGCTGGTTGCTGTTTGTGTAAATGCTACACTATCTACTGGACAACCAGGGAAACGTTCGAAAGTAAAATTGGCTACTGGGGTAATATTTACCACTACGGTTACTGAATCTCTCAAACTTTCACAGCTGCCCACTATTTGACTGAAATAATAGGTGTATGAGCCTACTACAGAGGTATTGACGATGGGTGCCACTGTACTACCTGTACCACCTGTACCCGCAGTGTACCAAAGTACAGAGCCTCCGGGCGCGACACCTACAAAGGTGAAAGGTACAAAGGTTGCAAATTGACAATAAGAACGTTGTGCAATAATAACTGGTGGTGGTGGTGGTGGTATTAGTGATACCCTTACACTTGCAGTATCTTTGCAACCATAACCGGTGGTTGCTATTACTGTATACAAACCAGTATCCGCTATAGAGAAACCAGGTATCGTAGGATTAGACAAAGTAGAAGTAAACGAAGGAGGAGCTGCACTCCAATTATAGGTCGCCACCGGCGAGTCCACCGTAGCTGTTAGCAACAATGTATTGGCCGCTCCTATACACAATGGAGAATTGCTAGATGCAGTAACAGTAGGCTTATGCCTAATAAAAGCAGTAGTAATAGACGTGTCTGGCACTCCAGCTACGGTTTTAATTACTGAATACACACCATTCATGGCAGGCGTGGCTGGATACAAGAATGTGCGCTGTGTAGTAGAAAATACCGTAGTTGATGGAGCTGGTCCATACCACTGATAGGTAGCCCCAGTACTGTCACCAGGTGCATTGAACCACAATGTATCGCCAACGCAAGGGCTGTTAACAATTGCACCATTACAAGTTAGAATGGTTAAGTAGAAGGTTTTGTTATGACACGAAAACATACCCGTAGCACTATCTGTGCCTGTAATGGTATATGTAATGGATGGTGGTAATGCAGTAGTGCTGATAGTGTTATTGACCCCTGTAGTACTAGCTAGGCCGAGACCTGGAGACCAAGTCCATTTACTCCAGCTCCAGTTTTTGTCTACAGCATTTAATATACTTACTGGCAAAGAAGTCATACCGGGATACAGGCAAACGTCAAATGTGTCAAAATTTGGTGTTGGTGAAGCATAAGAGATTTTGGGTACACCATTTACTACTATTTGAGGATCAGGGAACGCACTGTCTAAACCTAAATTACCATCGAATATGTACGCATAGGACAATATTGTACTATCGCCTGCAGGTATACTGCCAAGATTGTAAGTAAGCGCAATGGCTATATCACCATTACTTGTCTGACCCAAACCATAAGTAGCCGTCATATATGTGCTATTCCATACGGTGGCGAAATCTACCGTTGCGTTGAGTGGCCATGCATTATATATGCAGCATCGTGCACGGCAATCTTTAGTACCTAATCCCATATAGGCAGCGGCAGGGTATCCCGCGCCTCTGGCTGAAACCAATACTCTGTGACGAGCATCTTCATTCTGATGTACGATGGTATTATTGGTAAAAAATCCTCCACCAGGCCATGTTTGGTCATTGTCGGGGTCGCAAGAACGCATGTAGTACATTGGTGCTGTAGCTACCGCCGCAGTGTTGCGAATAACAGTAGTTACCACCACTGCTGAAGACAAGGTATCTACTCTCGTTTCTTGTCTTATCTGCACTGTGCCACCTGATGCTGATCCAATCCACGTTCCTCTTATACTTCCTCCAGAGTTGGTGTAGGTTGTGTTGGCACCAGTAAGTCCGATACCTACACCTCCGTTGATATAAGAACCAGCAGGACATTGTTGCCTAGCGTGTGTACGAGTTGTACCGATTTGTAGCCCCCATCCTTCGAACGGACTACCAGGATAAGTATAGTCACCCATGAAAGGCGGTGTACCAACTGTCCAGCCATCTTTGCCGTAGTCATATACCTCTGCAAGCGCTGAACCAATTGCCGCTCCAGGTGAGTGTGGATGATAACCTGCTATAGACGTACATGCACCAAATGCACCATTGTTTAGCTGACCTATTTCCAAGTACCTGCCTTGTAAGAAAAAGTTAGTACCTACTAACTGTGCAAGACCTGGTATAGAATTACCCAGCATCACTCCCAGACAAAATAAAAAGAGGATTTGTTTTTTCATACTACAACTTTGCTATTTAATAAACATGCCAATTTATACATAATATTATTGCATGTCTACTCAGAAACAGGCAACAATCTACAAAAAAACTTACACAAAAAACAATTAACTGTAATGATAATATAATTTTTGGTCTGCTTTCTGATATTAAAGACAGTATAACACGTCATTTTCGTTGGTAAATAATGTATAAAAATATCAGCAATGTAATTTAAAGCAAAAAAGCGATTAGCACTTATAAAAAGTACTAACCGCTTTAAATTATAGAAAATACCATTTATAATATTCGAACTACCATACCAATGCACGCTCATTCTCAGGGCGATACATTTTGTCGGTAGGCTTAATATCAAATGCTTTGTACCAAGCCTCTAGATTACTTACTGGCACGTTACACCTGAATTCATTAGGCGAGTGTGGGTCTGTTTTGAGGCGTTGTGCCATTTCTTCTGGCCTTGTGCTAGCACGCCATACTTGTGCCCAACTCAAGAAGAAACGCTGATCTGGTGTAAAACCATCTATCTTTTCATTCCCCTTGCCTTGTTTAGTTTTTTTGAAGGCTTCATAAGCAATACTTAAGCCTCCAAGGTCTGCTAGATTTTCGCCTTCGGTCAATAGTCCATTTACATGGGTGGTATCTATAGCTACAATTTTGTTATACATATCCACAACTACATTGGCTTTGGTAGTGAAGTTGGCTGAGTCTTGAGATGTCCACCAATTTGACAAGTTGCCATCAGCATTGTAAAGGCGACCCTGATCGTCAAAGCCATGTGTCATTTCATGACCAATGACGCCGCCTATGCCACCATAATTCACAGCATCGTCGGCTTGCTCGTCAAAGAAAGGATATTGTAATATACCTGCTGGGAAAACTATTTCATTGAATGCCGGATTATAATATGCATTTACAGTAGGTGGGGTCATTTGCCATTCTGTTTTGTCAACTGGTTTGCCTAGCTTATTGATATTATAATTATACTCCCATTGCGATGCGGCCAACACATTGGCAATATAATCGGTTCCAGCTATCGTTAATGCGCTGTAATCTTTCCATGTGTCTGGGTAGCCAATTTTTTTCATGAAACCATTTAATTTCTGTAATGCTTTTTGTTTGGTTTCATTACTCATCCAGTCTAGACGCTGAATTCTTTCAGCATAGGTTTGCTGTAGGTTATTAACTAGCTCCAGCATTCTTTCTTTGGCCTCTGGTTTAAAGGTTTTATCAACATACATCTGCCCCAATAACTCGCCAACCGAACCATCTACTACCGATAGTACACGCTTCCATCGTACTTCTTGCTCCTGCTGTCCACGCATAACTTTTCCATAAAACGCAAAACGCGTGGTATCGAAAGAACGGCTCAGAAAAGAAGACATATCATTGACCAAATGGAATTTCAGATAAACCTTCCATGTTTCTATCGGAGTAGTTTTCAGTTGTTTGGCCACTGCAGTGAAGAATGCAGGAGTAGCAACAATAACAGAATCCTGACCATTAACCTTTAATTGCTCTAATAGAGATTTCCACTCCATACCTGGCGTTATTTTGCTGATACCAGCCAAATCAAATTTGTTGTATAGCTTGTAAGGGTCACGCATATCTACACGAGTAAGCGAAGCACTAGCCAATGCTAGTTCTAATTTGTAGATATCCGTTGCGTTTTTCTGTGCTGTAATCGCATCGTTGCCCATCAACTGCAACATTTTAACAATGTACTGTTGGTATGCATTTCTTATGTTTTTAGTACGTTCATCGGTATCGAAGTAATACTCGCGACCAGGCATACCCAATCCGCCTTGACTAAATTGACAAATCTGTTTGCTGACATTTTTATCATCTGGCGACACATAAAATCCAAATAATTGGCCTATGCCTTGAGTATGTTCTTTTGTAACTTCAGCTATCATTGAATTGGCATCTGTTATGCCGTCAATTCTGCTCATAATGCCGTTGAGCGGTGTTAGCCCTGCCATATCTATAGCTGCACTATCCATACCTGTACGATAAAAATCGCCCACCATCTGCAAAGTGCTCCCTTTGGGTGCATCTTTAATAGCAGCAGCGGAATCTAGTAACTTGCGAAGAATTGCATTGTTGTTTTCATCCAGCTCGTTGAAGCTCCCCCAACGCGTTTTGGATTTTGGAATAGGATTTTTCTTCAACCATGCACCATTGGCATACAAGAAAAAATTGTCGCCCGGATGCACTGTAGTATCAATATTGGCAGGATCCAATAATCTCCTACCTGCTACTTTTTCTTCATTTTTAGTAGCTTCCTGTCCGCAAGATGCCATAGCTACAATGGCCAATCCTGCTAACAGAGTTCTTTTTAGTTGCATATTGCTTATTTTGTTTTTTATTATGGCTGTAAAAGTACAACAATCTGCTTCAGAAATAGGGATATAGAGTATAATAGCTACGTGAAAATAGGGGGATATTAGATTTTCGATGGTTGTAGTTGTTTATCAATATTGTCTTTGCTGCTGTAATAATTCACTGGGTATATTAGAACAAAACTAAAATGGGCGTTAGTTTATTACTTTTGGGCAGACACAAGTATGGATTCTTTAACTCACATAGTATTAGGTGCCAGCATAGGGGAAATAATAGCGGGAAAACGGATAGGCAAAAAAGCACTGGTGATAGGTGCATTAGCCAATAGTTTTCCGGATATTGATATTATAGCCTCATTTTGGTTACCCATCACCAAAGATCTGCTTGCCCATAGAGGATTTACCCACTCTCTATTATTTGTTTTTTTGTCGGCACCGATACTAGGATATTTATGCTTTCGATTGTTTCGAAAAGACAATATGTCTTGGCAATGGTGGACTTGGTTTTGGCTATTAGAACTGTTTGTTCATATCTTCATCGATGCATTTAATGCATATGGTACTGCATGGTTTGAGCCTTTCAGTCATTTCCGTGTTAGTTTCAATAGCATGTTTGTAGCAGATCCACTATTTACAATTTGGCCTATGGTAGCGGCTATTACATTAGCAGTATTGCCTATGGTAAGCAAACTAAGACTAAAAATAGCATCTACAGCTATTTTGCTGAGTTCCGTTTACCTGACAATCGGCGTGATAAACAAAATCAAGATAGACAAAATCGCAAAAACTCAACTTCAAAATCAGGGTGTTAGTACAGAACAATACTTCAGTACCCCTACCCCACTCAATAATTTGTTGTGGTATATAGTTGCCAAAACAGATGCTGGCTTTCAGATTGGTTACCGGTCAGTTATGGATGATAATCATACTATCCACTTTCGATACACACCACAAAATTCCCACTTACTACAAAAATCAGCTTACCCCAATGATGTAAATAGACTCATTCGTTTCTCACAGGGTTTTTACACAGCATCTATGTGGCACGATACGCTGGTATTTAATAATCTGCGCTTCGGCGAAGTAAATGGGTGGGCTGATACTATGCCACAATGTGTTTTCTATTATTTCACAGATATCCCCAATGCGAATGACCTTGTGGTGCAACGTGGTAGATTGGCGAAATGGAATGCCGGAACATTGAAAACTTTTTTGAAAAGGATATCAGGTCAATGATTTCGCTGTTTTTGCTGAGTGAAATAAAAAGTAAATAGAAAAAACAATGTATTTATGGCTCTGTAAGACAAATAGTAAAGTAATTTCATCAGTATATTCCCATTAGCCTCGTATCTCAATTTAGTTATTTGCTTGCAGTCTTTGGCAATAATGCCCTCTACAACAACTATTAGTTGTGTGGCCAGATTTTTATCTTTTACATCCAAATTGAGCTCAATGCTGGCGAATGCACTGATATTGTTGAGGTTATAAGAGCCCACGGTTACCCATTCACCGTCGCATATTCCCATTTTGCCGTGTAGCACATTGGGTAGATATTCATATACTTCTATGCCACTTCTAAACAGCCTGTTGTATAAATAGCGTTCGGCATACTTTGCTAGCGGTACATCAGCGTCTTCGGTAAGCACTAATTTTACCTTTACGCCCCGCTTGGCGGCCGCTTCCATGCTTCTCAGCAACTTGTGTGGTGGCCAGAAATAACTACTCATAATGGCAACACTATGTTGAGCTGAGGCAAATAGCTCGGCATATGTTTTCGTGATATCAGTCCTTCTATATACCCAATCATTTCTGCGCATACGTACTAATATGCCAGTGTCCGAGGAAATGGATGCACCTGCATGTGGTATACATTTTGCTGTAAAAGCAGATTTGTTCCACATCCGCTCGCATAGGTTATTGACACTAGCAGCCACAGGTCCCTGAGCTAAAATAGCCCAATCTAGCCAAGCGGGTACACCAGGCATATCGTTATATCGATTGCTGACGTTGACACCACCTACCAATACTGTGAAAGCATCAGCCACAATAATTTTATGGTGCATTCTACGCCCCAAATAGTAATACCTGCTATGTAATAATGGTTTGAAAAACCTAAAATTTACACCTTCATTTTTTAGTCTATCTATAAACAAAGTTGACAACCGCTGAGATGCATAGCCATCTACCATTAGATATACATTTACGCCTCTTTGAGCAGCTTCAATTAGGGCATTTGCTACCTCCTGACCTGTCTCGTCATCATCAAAAATATAGGTTTGTAGATGCAGGGTTTGCTTCGCTATGCTTGCAATATGCTGTATTTGATTAAAGTATTCCCGGCCACCACGCACTACTCTCACATCACTATGTAGTGCATATAAATCTGCTGGTTTTCTATTATTTAGTTCGGTCATACATGGCACAAATACGTGCTTTAAAAATACTGAATATTAGCAGTAGTATAGCATTATGTCATCAAAGACAATAATAAGGTCGTGCTATAAACAGAAAACCGGGAGCGCACACTCCCGGTTTCACTGCAATTAACACTAAAAATAAAAACTAGTCTGTATGTCGATTTCCGCCCAAACGATACATGATAGATAGTTGTAAAGATGGAGCTCTGTACAACTGACCAGATACTGTCCTTGCGCCAGTGCTGTTTGAGTTATCCCAAACGGTTTGTACAGTACGGAAGTCCAAATTAGCATTAGGAGCGAGTCTGTAAGAGAACCCAAATAGGTAACCTATACCAAATCTACTTCTGAAGTCTTCTTCTTTCAGTTTTGGTGCGTTGTCCGGACCGACTTCATTTACCAATACTGGGGCTACATTATAAGTTGGCAAGGTTTCTGCACCGGTGTTGATAGAGAATGAATACAGGAAGTTACCACCTGAGTAAAAGTTGAACTTACCCTTAGCATACCTTATTGCTACTGGCATTTCTATGCTGTGTAGCGCCGAGAAACTGTAAGAATTCAACAGCAGTTGTTTGCTAAACTGGTTACCTGATGTGGGCGTATAGGTATAGTAGTTGTCTTCTATAGATTTATTATTATTCAATCTGTGGAAGTATTTCATTTCTGTCATAATGTTCCAAGTATCATTGAAAACCAGATTGGCGGTTAATCCAAACTGGAATCCTTTGAAACTGTTTGCACCAAAGAAATTACTGTTGATACCAGCAGTAATACCACCGACCATATGAGCACGAGACGCACTTTCTTTAACATCGTTAAATGCTGCGCTCAATTTTTTAACCAAAGACAATCCTTTGTGCTCTTGTGTTGCAGCGACAGAAGTTGCAGCGGCATTGGCTGTTACAGACTCCTTTGTAGTGGTTTCAGGCATTTCTTCATTACTACCTGCGGAAGCACCAGGCACTACCTCTTCGTAATTATCATCATTCTGGCTAGTTTTTTGCTCAGATTGATTGGCAGATAACGAAGATGAAGGATCAGTATTGTTATTAACGTTGGCTCCTTTGGGTGCTTTAGCGGCAGGAGCTACTGTTTTTTGGTTACTATTGCTCATTGCACCCGGCGTAGCGGCGTGCCTACCAGTCTTATGTCCTTTTGCGACCGATTTTATGTTTTCACCAGATGTTTGCTCGGCATCGTTGTTGTTTTTCGCTCTACCCACTGTATTTTCTTCTTCGTTATTATGCTTGGCGTGACTAAAACCTAAATCAACGTTTACCTTCTCTATAGATATAGTATCTATCCTGTTGCCATATACGTTAGATGCCAACATAATAGTGCGCTGATGCACTTGTATTTTTGTTATTACTCGCTTGGGCTTACTATTATTTTCTTCAGCATGAGGTTTAGGTGCTAATCCTCCTGTGCTAGCAGTAAATTTGTCTCCTTTCGCTTTTTCAATTACTTTATCAACTTTACTTCCTTTTGTGCTAACAGTACCTGTACCAACTAACGCTGACTGAGCAGCATTGTTTGTAGCAGTGGTAGTATTGCCTACTTTATTTGTATTTGTATTTTGGCTTATTGCAGACGTAGCTATTTTGCTGTCAGCGTTATTGCCAGCCAACTGTGGTACTGTTGTTTCTTTTGTTACAGCACTAGTTGGTGTACCTGCATTAATAGCACTACTGTTTAATACTTCCAGTTTGGCTTCTTTCTGCGCGGTAGCCAACGTTGTCTTTTTAGTATCGGTAGCGGCAATGGTATTGCTGCCGGCAACAGCCACACCAACAGCACTAGCATTGTTAGCAGATATCTGTTTTGCAGCAGGATTGGTACTATTTTTTGTAGGGGCAGAACTTGTTTTGGGGTCTTCAGTTATATCGCTGCTCGCTATATTGCTATTGTTAATGTCGGTGTTTTTGTTTTTGGTAGCGACTATTTGTTTCGCTGATGGTGTATTATTGAATTTTCGAGATGTATGGTCTGGGTGGCCATAAGCAATAGCAGTTTTGTTTTTAACAGCATTACCAGATTTGTTGTTTGTTGACGCCTGAGTATCAGAATTGTTTCCAGCGGCATTGTTTTCTTTATTTGCTGCACTTTTGCTAACTGAAGCCAAATGCTTGCCAGATTTTCTTACTATGTTCTTAGCGTCAGCATCTACCGTAGCAACATTACTGTTAACATTTGTGTGTGTTTCGGCAACGTCTGCATTTTCAGAATCAACCGTATTTGATGCATTTGCAGAAGCATGACCTGTAGTAGCTGATGCAACAACATCGCTAGCTATATTGTTGCCAGAAGCAGCTAAACCTTTACTAGCAGTAGCATTCACTTCATCGTTATTGCCATCGCTAACCAGCAAAGCAGCGTTATCGTTGCCGGCAGCATTAACTATTGCGGCTATTGAAGTTGAATTATTGTCGGTGTTTTTGTAAAACGAAGACAACTCCATACCACCAATACAAACGGAGCCCAGCAAAGAGAGCACAGCAACCGCACTGAAGATGCGACGCCAGTAGAAGATACTGATGCGTTTTTGCTGAGGCATTTCTTTGTCCAGCAGATCGCGCATATTCATCCACGCTCCGCTTTTCTCCTTTTCCTCCACTCCCGTAAGTCGCTGTCTTACGAGGTCGTCAATCTTGATGAAATTTTTATCCATAAGGATAAATTTATTATTTTATAAATAATTTAATATTGTTATTCTCTGCCTGTTATCTTGTTCCTGTCATTTGATATTCAATTCCAGTTTTTCAATTTTCTCTTTCAATATTTTCCTACCCTCTGATAAATGCCATTTTGACGTCCCTTCACTTATACCAAGGATATTTCCTATCTCTCTATGGGTAAATCCTTCCATCACATACATATTAAAGACTGTTCTGGTAGCATCGGGCAAGCATTGTATAAGCTTTACCAATTGATCGTAGTAAAGCTTATCTGCATGGTCGGTTTGTATCAGTTCATCTTTTTCTACTAGTACTATTTGGTTGGAGTATTTGGCGTTTTGTTTTACATAATCTGCTACGGCATGAAATATAATTTTTCGAATCCATCCTTCGAAGGACCCTTGAAAGTTATATTGTTTAATTTTCTGAAATGCGCGCAGGTAGCCATTATTGAGTACTTCTTCAGCTTGTTCGTCATGGTCTATGTATCGCCTTACAAGAGCCATCATTTTAGGATAAAATAACCGATATAACTTCTCCTGTGCGCTTCGCTCGTTGCGAATGCACCCTTGTATGAGCTGCTCTAACTCACTGGCCTGGCCAGCTACGGTATATGCCAAAGCTATAGACAAGTATATTGGTTATTAATCCTGAACACTAATATAAGACTGTTTTGCGTCTGAATAGGTTGGGTATAGATACAACATTATATAATTATTTATTGAACGGGCAGGATTTAAGTAGCAAATCATGGGTGCACCTTTTACAATTCAGGTGGGCGACGGAGTTGTAATTGCTTTATACTATATACATTAAATCGATATTAGACATTAAAAAAATACCGGACCCAAAGCCCGGCATTTCATAATGTCACAAGTAAAAGGGTTGATAAATCCCCATTCTATACTACTTCACAAATTTGAAGTTGTGGTTGTAGTCGGCAGTAATGCCTCCACCTGAGTTTACAACTTGACGGGTGATACGCAATTCTTTTTTTGAGCAAAAACTAATGTCATACACTGTATGTTCAGGATTATAATTATCGTCACCATCCCAGTGCAAGATTAGTTTGTCGTCGTTTACCTCCCAGCTACCTACTAGGGCTCTTGGGTACAGGGTGTCTTTAGCATCTATAGACAGTATGTTGCCGCTAAGTGAGGCAGTACGGTCTTGGTTTAGCTTAAGCACAGTTGGTTTGTAAAACTTATCTGTGCTACCTCCCTGACCATTGTACAGACCATTATAGTTGTTGGCAGAGGTTGATATCCTATCTAGTTTCCAATCGCCTACTATGCGATAATTGATATCAGAAAAACTAATAAACGGTTTTTCTTTTTTACATCCCAGCAAAAATGCCATAAATAACAGAAGCAAGGGTAAGATTTTGTTGCAATTCATAATGCGGTTATTTTAGTTTGTATAGTTTTGTGATTTCGTAATAAGCAGCATAGTATACACTGCCGGTGTACTTGTTGCTGAACGGATAAGCATCTAGTACCTTTCCCATCCCCGATGTGGCCGTCATGGCTCCCAGGAGTTCTACTTTTTTTGATATAGGGTCGAATGTTTTTACAAATCGTCCATCACCTATCAGCAACAAATTGCCGTAGTTGCTTACCGTATTACACTGTTTCATGTTTATGGAATCTTCTATTGTTATTTGTCCACCAGCTAGGGGCATGCTTGCAAGGCAAGACTTATACAACAATGGGTTGGTATCTACATCGGAATGCGTATTTTTTTGGGTGAAGTATATACGGTCGTTAACCACTGCAAATAGCCTAGTCTTTACGTTATTCAAAGTATCGGGCAGAGTACCTCCCGCTAGGCTAACACTGGTAAAGTAACCTCCATCCTGATTGATAAACATCCATTTGCCATTCTCGAATTTTGATGCATTCTTGTATTTCAGAAAAGAAACCTGACTGATATAAAAATCGTTTCTCGACAGAACGACTGAGTATTCACCAGTTACAGGATTTATTCTACACAGCCCTGTGGCAAGATTCCAGGCATACAGACTACCCTCGTGAAAGGATAGCCCAACGAAATTGTAGTTTTGATTGATAACAGTACTATCATTCAGGTTGTTTTTCGGTACTCTATAAAGAGTATAAAGCGGTTTAGGATAAGTATTTGCCCTTACTATATATAGGTTTAGGCTATCGGTGGTGAAGTCATACAGTGTATTGTAGTGAGGCAGGTTTTCTAGTTTACCAGTGTTTTCATCTACACGATAAAACAGTCTGTAGTTATAACTATTGTCGAGGATGTACGTATAATTCTGATCATACTCTATACACGTGGGCTGAAAATAAGCACTATCTAGTGCTATACCTTCGGTGGTTTTATATTCGGGCAGGGAGTTGAGCTTTTTTGTACACTGCACAAAAAATAATGGCAACACCCATGCAAGGTGTCTGTATTTAATCATAAAATGACGCAGTTTTAGAAAAATGATTAGGTGGAAGTAAATTGTTTAGATCTGAATGAAATCAAAAA
>CAMDNC010000095.1 GCA_945902755.1 Flavipsychrobacter stenotrophus | reverse complement strand
TTCGTAGCTCAGTTGGTAGAGCAATACACTTTTAATGTATGGGTCTTGGGTTCGAGTCCCAACGGAATCACTTAAAGCCTCTGCACACGCAGGGGCTTTTTAGTTTATGGCAAATGTCTACATTTTATATTCTCCAAAAATTGACAAGTTCTATATAGGTGCATGCACAGATATAGAAAGAAGATAGTAATAACATAACAATGGTCACTCAAAGTTCACCGCTACTTGAATGCCTTGGGAACTGAAGTACACAGAAGTATACCCTACTCTACAAGAAGCGAATATGCCTAGAATCTGAATAGATTCTGGTTGAAGCTAACAATACTAGCCAGTACATTCCACTTTGAAATTTTTGTAAAGCACTACAACGGTCACAATACATTCGTTCAAAAAAATCAGAGTATTATATGTAAAAGAAAAAGGACCCGCAATAGCGAGCCCTTCTCTGTAAAATGTGATATGTAAATCAAACAAGATTAATATCTGTATAGTTCTGGCTTGTATGGACCTTCTTTAGGTATACCCAAATACTCAGATTGTTCTGTAGTAAGTTCTTCCAATACCACGCCTATTTTAGCAAGGTGCAAACGAGCAACTTTTTCATCAAGGTGTTTTGGAAGTACATATACTTTGTTTTCGTAGTTACTGTGGTTCAACCAAAGTTCTATCTGAGCCAAAGTTTGATTGGTGAATGAGTTACTCATTACAAAACTTGGGTGACCAGTAGCACAACCCAGATTTACCAGACGACCTTCAGCCAACACGATTACTTCTTTACCTTCTATGCTGTAAAGATCAACCTGTGGTTTGATAGTATCTTTAGTATCACCGTAGTTGTCATTCAACCAAGCCATATCGATTTCGATATCGAAGTGACCGATATTACAAACGATAGCTTTATCTTTCATCGCACGGAAGTGAGATTCTGTGATAAGATCGCGGCAACCAGAAGCAGTAACAATGATATCAGCTTCTTTCACTGCATCAATCATTTTTTTAACTTCAAAACCATCCATAGCAGCCTGTAGAGCGCAGATAGGATCGATTTCAGTAACGATAACACGAGCACCAGCACCACGCAATGAAAGCGCTGAACCTTTACCCACATCGCCATAACCACCTACTACTGCTACTTTACCAGCCATCATAACATCAGTTGCACGACGGATAGCATCTACCAAACTTTCCTGACAACCATATTTGTTATCAAATTTAGATTTAGTAACTGAGTCGTTAACATTGATAGCAGGCATTGGCAATGTACCATTAGCCATACGCTCATACAAGCGGTGTACGCCAGTAGTAGTTTCTTCGCTAAGCCCTTTGATGTGCTGTATCAGCTCAGTATAGTTGTTTAGCACTATATTGGTAAGGTCTCCACCATCATCCAATATCATATTCAACGGACGGTCTTCGCCACCGAAAAATAATGTCTGCTCTATACACCAGTCAGCTTCTTCAAGACTCTGACCTTTCCACGCAAAAACACCAATGCCAGCAGCAGCAATAGCAGCAGCAGCGTGATCTTGTGTAGAAAAAATGTTACAAGAACTCCAACGTACTTCAGCACCCAATGCAACCAGCGTTTCTATCAACACCGCAGTTTGTATTGTCATGTGCAAACAACCAGCTATACGCGCACCTGCTAAAGGTTTTTGGGCACCATACTCCTCACGAATAGCCATCAATCCTGGCATCTCTGCTTCTGCAAGCCTAATCTCTTTGCGCCCCCATTCAGCGAGGCTAAGGTCCTTAACTTTGTAAGGCAACTTAAAGTCAATTTTCGAACGCGTCATTGTACTCATAAGTGTTTTTTTAAAATTTCGACAAAGTTAAGTAAATTATATGGTACGTTTCGCACTACCTTTCATCAACCTTTGTTTTTATTTTTTGAAATATACCTTATATTTACCTCGAAAAATTTAATAGTGTATGAAAAGAATGTATGCTCTCCTTATTGCTGCGTTAGGTTGTACTAGCTTATTAACCTCTTGCGACAAAGGAGATGATAACCCATTTGGCGATTGGAAATGTACTTGTTTTGTAACTAGAGTTAATTATTTAATAATCCCTCCAGATACCACCATAATCACAACATTAGACACAACTTATTTAAGTGCCTTGGATATGGATATGAATACCGCAAAATCTTTTTGCGACAGAGCACAAACAGGATACACAGACACGCTAGGCGGTAAAGCTGTTTGCACCGTCAAATAAGTGTACAAAAAAAACTAACATACTAGGGTTGCAACTTTTTAGTTGCAACCCTATTTTTTGGGGTTGCAACTATATTAGCGCTTTTTGTCGATAACAGTATTTTGTTTTGTTGAGTTGGTCACTACCTTCCCAGACAAAGACGGGATGGACGCCGCAGTTTCTTTTCTATTTAGAAACCCTGATATTTTTTGCACGATACCACTGTGAGCGATGTACAAAACTATGAGAGGAATCAACCTAAACAATCCTCTCTTGGCAGAGTTAAATATGGTATGGCTTGGAATTAGGAAAGATAACAACACAAGCCCTAAATACACCACGGCTATTCCTAACAATGCAAAACGAGCATCTTTGCTGAATTTTCTGGGCCAAATAACATCGGCGACAAAAATGAAAACAAAGAAAGAGAAAAAGTGTGCATACACATCCCTACCCTTATTAGAAAAAATGGTATCTGTAGCTATTTTAGTAAACTTCTCTAGGAGTAACGAGAAATTAAAAAAATCATGACTGATCAATTCGCCAAGATCAAAGCGAACGGGAATGAATTTACTAATGAAAAAATTCAATAGAAAATTGAAAAGTAAAGAAAATGAAACAAATAAACCTGTTTGAATGACAATTTGTAACAACTTTACTTGTTGCCTAAAAAGGTAAATAGCTAACAAAGGAGCTACCATTGCTATCATTACCAACGTCTCTGACCTGATATACACCGATGCGCCAAACAAAAACGATGCCCACAACAACAATCTCCTGTTTTTTTCGGCAAGAAACTGGGTGAGGAAATAATAACCACCTACAAAAAACACCATATTAGCATAGTCGTACAGTAAAACGTATGTGTAGGCATATAAGTCTGGTATAGCAAAGTAAATGAGCATAAGCATCCCAGCCAATAGTGGATGAACAATTTGGCGCAGCAGGGTATAAAACCATACTGTAAAACTCAAAAAAAGTACACTGAGCCATACCTGTCCAAAAGGATGTACCAATAATTTGTAAATAATCTGCAGCGATGTTATGAATGGCGATTTAAAGATATTATTGGCAGAAGAGTTGAGCCTGAGGTCAATTTTAAAAACCGAATTGATCATTGTTTTTTCGCGGGCGGCAAACTCAGCTATCAGTTCTGTGCCAGTAAGCACATCGCGGGGCGTGGGTGGAAAATAAAAGCACCGCCATACACTGATGACAGCCAAAGCCAAAAACACCAACAAAAATGGTAGCTCATATAGCTTTGGAAATGAAACTGATAGCAGCTTGGTTTTTTTGATATTGAGCAAAAGAGGTACAGACAAGAGCAAGCTGCTTACCGAAATAGCATAATAAAGATTGTTGGCTGTAAGGGGTATATGCAGTAATTGTAGCACACATGGCACCAACGACACCACAAAAACTCCAACTATCATAGAATAGCAAGCAAGTGCAATTGGTTTTAAGTGCACACCAAACAGGCGAATGACACCCCTACCTGCAAAAAACTGAGCCAACAATAAGAAAATAAGCCCCGAAAAATTCATAAATCCAATTTGTATTTTTTGTAAATGTCCAGCAGGGCGTTAAGCTCTTCTCTGTTATTTATTTTTTTTACGGTTATTTTCCCTTCGTTGTTAGGCACCATAGCACAATTGGCTTTGAGCACATCCGGACTATCATACCACACAGCTTTGCCACTGGTAAAATAGTAGTAAATGGCAGGCTCTACAACTAACACACCTATTACTTTTTTCTCCTTGAGGTAAGCATCTGGTGGCAACAACACTATTGGGTCTTTGATTTTAGCCTTTTGAAATACTGAGTGCATTTCTTTGTACACCGAATAAGAGTACCCAAACCTCGACACCATTCGTTGCTCTTTATCTAATACTTTATATGTGTTCGGTATGCTGATATCAGGATTGAGTACGTTGGTATTGAGCCAATGATTGTAAAAAGGAATATTAAAAAACAATACAATAGCCAATATAGCTACAAGAGTCATGTTGATTTTGAAGTGCATGTACTATGGTTATATGATTTACTAGGTATAAATGTAGCAGAAAACGACAATATTGAAAAATATGCACTCTGTCAGCAACCGCTTTTAATAGATTATTATTCTGTTACTTATGGGTGTTAGCTTCTAGCATACTCATTTCTTTAGCTTTTGATAGGAAGTCTGATGCGAAAATGAATGCATTCAACCGTTCGTCTTTATTGAAAATAATATCTTTATTAGATCCTTCCCATTGCTTGTTGCCTTGGTACATATATAGGATATAGTCTCCGCTTTCCATTACCGTATTCATGTCATGTGTATTTATGACGGTGGTAATCTTGTATTCGTTAGTAATCTCTTTTATTAATTTATCAATGACCAGCGAGGTCTGTGGGTCGAGGCCGGAATTGGGCTCGTCGCAAAACAAAAACTTGGGATTTTGTACGATGGCCCTGGCTAATGCCACACGTTTTTTCATACCACCGCTTATCTCTGCCGGAAACTTTTTGTTGGCATCTTTGAGATTTACACGGTCTAGTACTTCGTTTACGGTTTTTAGTTTTTCTCTGTAAGATAGCTTTGTGAACATATCCAGCGGAAACATGACGTTTGCTTCCACCGTTTTACTATCAAACAAGGCACTACCCTGAAACAGCATACCCACCTGCTTGCGCAGCTCTTTTAGTTCGGTTTCGTTCATGCGGGTGATGTCGCGACCCTCATAGAATACTGAGCCAGAATCGACGGGGAGCAAACCAATCATAATTTTCATAAGTACGGTTTTACCACTACCACTGCTACCAATGATAAGGTTGGTGTTACCTGCCTCCATTTTTGCCGAAACATCGTTGAGTACTACTTTTTCGCCAAAACTCTTTCTGATGTTTTTGATCTCTATCATTTCCTGATGTTGTGCTTGTGGGTGCGTTTTTACTTATAAATGTATGCTGTATGTGGGGCTAAAATTAGTGCTATTTTCTCAATTGGCGCTGTAGAAATAGCCAAGGTAAACAGACCAGCTTTGGGGTGTTAGATAAAATAAAATTGTTGTTTGGGCAAAGTTTATCGGGCAATTGCAACTACAATTTCTTATACTTGCGTCGTAAAACCATGTCAGCAGCTACTACATACGAGCAGATATATAATGTACACGAAGACGAAACGCTATCGCATCGTGTGGCATTGGTGATAGGTGTGCTGGTACCCAGGGGATTATACCTAGCTGGTTTTAGTATTACCAAGGAGCTGCTGACCATTCACTTCATGGGATATAGCACCTCAAAACCTGTATGGGAGCTTGATTTTTTTGAGCAACTATTTGCCAGTGAGCCTTTGTTGTCTGTGCGCGAAAAGGTAAAGGGGATATTTGTGAGCAGTGCCAAAAACCTGATAGTACCCGACGAACTGTATGATGAGACCGCTGCTGCCAATTGGCTGCGCCAACTGCACTATGTGGAACAACAGGAGGTAGTAGCTACACACGCACTAGAAAATGACAAGGCTACCTACCTGCAAGCTGTGCCTACCAACATTAATGAACTGATAAAGATTAACTTTAAGAAGGCTGTGGTATTGCCACTGTGCGACTATCATTTTGCAGCACCACAGGTGCAGAGCCTGCATATGCAGTGCTGCCTGAGCAATGAACAAGTAACGGCTACCCTACACAACTATAGCCAACTGCTATGGCATAGGGTGTTTGACTATAGCACGGCAGAAGATATAGCTTATGCCCTGAAACTGATGTGTAAGGAAAACTATATAGACCCTGCAAAACTGAATGTTACCTGCAACTGCCTAAGTGGTGCAGAGTATGACATCATCAACGAACTGACCCAATACTTCCCCCATCTGAAGGCCGGAAATGGCCTGACGATACATACCCGCTGGGAACCAGCAATATCACTGGCAAATCAACTATTAGGATGCGTATTGTAGGAGGAGAATTTGGGGGTAGGCGTTTCAACCCACCTGCCCGTATACCTGCCCGCCCCACCACCGAGGTGGCCAAGGAAGGGCTGTTTAACATGCTGAACAACAGTATGGATATAGAGGGCATAAAAACACTTGACATTTTTGGGGGTACGGGTAGCATTAGTTACGAGCTGGCGTCGAGAGGGGCGGCAGACCTAACACTAGTGGAGCGCGACCCGATAACCATAGACTTTATAAAAAAGACGGCTCAGGAACTGAAGATAACCGACCGATTGCAGATCATAAAGGGCGATGTGTTTAAGTTCATGAAGCAGTGCACAGAACAGTACAACCTAATATTTGCTGGGCCGCCCTATGCACTCACCAATATAGATGAAATACCTTTATTGGTGTTTGAAAAGCAGTTGCTGCTGCCTGGTGGTATTTTCATACTGGAGCATACCCCCCGCAACGATTATCAGCAGCACCCGCACTTTACCCGCATCAAAAACTACGGCACCACTGTATTTACTTTTTTCACACAACCTGCTTAATGCTTATATCTTATGGAGCGCATCTGTTTGTTTCCTGGCACGTTTGACCCTATAACGATGGGGCATGTAGATGTGATAGAACGTGCAGTATCGCTGTTTGACAAGCTGGTGATAGGTGTGGGTATCAACTCGTCGAAGCTACCGATGTTCAGCCTAGAACAGCGCACGGGCTGGATACGTGAGATATTCAGCAACGACCCACGCATAGTGGTGACGGGGTATGAGGGGCTGACGGTGGACTACTGCCATCAAATAAATGCGCAATATATACTTAGGGGCATCAGATATATAGCAGACTTTGAATATGAGAAAGCTATTGCTGACATGAATCGTATGTTGGCTCCAGGTATTGAAACTATATTCCTTACCTGCTCGCCACAGTACTCTACTATATCTTCTACACTGGTGAGAGATGTGATAAGAAATAAGGGCAATTATGGCTTGTTTATTCCTGAGCAAGTTCGATTTTAGCTGTTCCCAATTTCCGGTTTGTTTCAGGTGTTTTCATGTGTTTTGGCACTTAAGTCGTTGATTATCAATGCTATTCATTTTTCCGATAGCCTTCGCATAAAGCTATGGCTACTAAAAGGTATGCATGCAATTTCCGGTTGTTTATTGTGGTGAGGTGCGGCACACAATGGGTGAGGGAAGGGTGCTGTGGCAATGTTTGTTGTGATGAATGGGGAAGTTAGTACCTGACATAATGATTGGGGGGGTTATAGGGTAACGGTAGCATAGACTATGCTTTACTGATGCCGCAAAAAGTGCGCCAATTTCAGCCATTATGGGTAGTGGCAGTGATTAAGATATCCACATTTTGAGATTAGGGATTTTACGCAAGTGACAACAAGGCTAGTACGATTTGTTATCTAATCATTTGGTAACCTATGATGGAGGACAACAACGGCGGTGGAAACGATTAAACTGCTAGAAAGTGAAGGCGTTCGGGAGAACGATTTTTATTGGCAGTTCCAGTTGACCCTTCGGAACAACTGGGGTAAATAATTTTCAGATTCTGTGCCCTACTGTCGTTGACTAACCAGCAAGACAAGCGGGGAGATTCAAAGAGAACGGAATGTATCAATCACATGAAGGAACCAAATATTTGCTGTTATATTTTTCATAGCGACGAAGGTGACGATTGTTTTTGCAAAGGACAATGTAGTTGTAGTTTTGGAATGTGTGGCCATTTATTTGATAGGAATACAAATCATATAAAGGAGTATCTACTCCATCAATTTTCACTTTTCTACATTTGACATTGTCTACTTTGAAAACCTTTATTTTTCTAAGTTTTCTTCCATATCCTAATGTGATGTAACAGTTATTGTTTAAGTTCATTTTTGAAAACCAATAACAACCTGCAACATACTTTTTCAATTTTTCATATGGTAATGATGAGCTATTATGATAATCCAATTTTCTTGAATCTGAAGGATGACTACTAAACTCAATGTTTAATCTGCCTTGGTATCCTTTATATCCCACTAATCTTATTTCGTTGAGTGCATTTATGTTAGAAAGGGCTTCGCTATCTTTTTGAGTTAATGGCAAATAACATTCTTTATATACTTGGTTACTATTTTGTGCCAATAAAGTATTTCTATTTCTGTTTTCATCGACATCAAAAACATTCAATATTAATGATGATATTGTGTCATGTATTATATAGGTTCCTGGGTAACGGTGTAATAGGTGGTTTATTGCATTAATACTTTCTACACTATCTTCAATTGATAAATTTTTCGAAGTATGATAATGAGAAAATACTGAAATATGGCGTACTGCTTGTCCATTTGTATTGTACGGAAAGCTGAGTAAAGAGAGTGAAGTTATCAGTATATATGTTATGTATTTAATTATCCCCATTGGTATCGCGATATTTATTTATTACTGTATTTTCACTAAAATTCCTGTCAGTATAAATAGTGACTATTAGCAATGTTTTCCCTGTATTATCATTAGAATACCCAAATAATAAAAAATCTGGTTTATTAGCACAATCATCTCTCTTAGTTACTTGGGATAAATCAATTGGTTTCATTTCTTCTAAAATGCGGATTTCTTTTTCTATGCCTATTTGGTGGTATTTGTAAAAACCTACTCCTTTGGTGTATTCGGTTAATTCATAACAGTTTCTTGTTATTTTTTTTCCTTCATTCCTCTTTCTCACAGCTTCGTCAAAGAACGTTTTTTTATTGTCTTCGTAGTCTGGTGTGGAAAAACGCTCTGCCATTATGTGACCTAACAGAAATCCTTTTGTGATAGGATGTAAGAGGTTCTGGAAATCTATTAAGTCTACCAAGCCAGTATCATACCTATCAAAGCTAATTTGTGTATTTAATTCTTTATCGTGTGTAACCCTGAAGAGTATAGGTTTGTTTTGGTTAGTGGCATAAATACCATCAAATATAGCTTGTGCCAAAACAGCCGATTTATTTCTTCCCCCAGTTTTAGTTTTGTTGCTTTCTTTTAGTTTATCAATACCTTGCTGTAATTTATTTTTATTTTGTTTTTTGCTGTCGTTTTTATAGTCCATGCCGCCTATAGGTGTTACTTGTCCGTGTTTGTCTAAATCGAATAAATCATTGACTAGTGGGTTTAGTATGTCTTTAAAAAATGATTTTGCTGCTTTGTTGGGAGGATCTCCATTTTCTGAAACAATTTTTAACATACTCAAATCACGCTCATTATCTTTTTTTGAAGTTCCTGTGCTTTTTGTGACTATGTTCACAAATTTGAATATGTTACAAGTCTGTATAACGTTTGTTTTCATGCTTAGATGTTTATTTTGCAGTTATATCCCTGATTTTGTAGAGTAATAATTTAGGTTTAGTTTACGATTAAATTACATCAACTACGCTGCTAGAAAGTGAAGGCGTTCGGGAGAACGAATTTTATTATTAGTTCCGGATGCCCTTCGGAACATCCAGAACAACGAGGATGTCACCTTTTTTTTGAGGACAATCAGAGGGGAACAACGAGTATTATCAGGACTCCAAATAGGACGGACGTCACTTACATTTTTCTAGATCTTCTTTTTCCATTAATGGAAATCCTGATTGGGGGATATTTTTTAATGTATCTACCGCATAAACTTGAATATTTTCATAATATTCTGTATCGCCAAAATTACATTCCATAAATCCTAAGTCGGTGACTCCAATTTTGTTTCCAAAATCTTTAATGACTCTATCTTGATTATATTTTATGTCATGGATAGTAAATACCTTTAGCGTATCTGTTATAGTTCCATGTTTGTCTAAATAAACATATATTGTTGCTTTGTTTGTCTCGGAATCAATAAAGGAAACATCAGTAACCTGAAATTTTGTTTTTAAAATCCCACATGATGGTATCCTATATACACGCCTCTTTCCTATATATTCAATTTCTGCACCATCTTTTTGGTCGAAAATTATAGCTACTTTGCCTATGTAACCCTCTGGCAAATAGTTAATTTCCATATAATCAGGATTTGGTGCAAATAGTACAATTAAGGATGAAAATAGTATTACTGAAAGTGCAGTAAATAACAGAATGTAAAGAAGTCTATTCATTTATTTTTTATTTACCACATTCATTTGATTCACAATCTGGTGCAGGTAGTTTTTTTAAATTATACTCATTCCATTTTGGAGCCAAATTGGGTAGTTCCAGTTGACCCTTCGGAACAACTAACATTTAATCAAATATCGTAGTATCAATATGAACAGGATAGTTTTTTTCTACTTTTATCATTTCATTATAATGATATATATATCGATACTCTAGTTCATTTAAATTTCCATACCTTTTTGCTTTTAAATTTAAAGTATCTGAGCATTTGAAAAATCTACTCCACATAATTATATCATTTTTGTATAAAGATTTACCAAGTGAAAAATTGGAATATTCCTTTCCATAATTGTATCCATATGTCATATTTGGATATATTCCAGATTTAGTTTTTAGTTTATCTATTAATTCATAAAAACATAATATATACATTTTTCGATGTAAATATATAGAATCTTGCAGTAAGGTCAATATTGCACATGGATCGATATCAAAAATATTATTTAAAGAATCGCATGTTTTATATTCAGCTTGTTTTAACTTAACATATTCGCTGTTGTCGTATTTAATTTTTGGTTTACTTTGCACTCTCTTTTGCCCTGTTGCATAATTTATAAATATAATATTTATAAGTGTAAAGCATAATAATTTCATAAATTATAATTTTATACTGGTATTTGGGTTGCATCAAGCGGTGCTCTATCTCTATTTAGATCTTCAATATAATTAGTTATTTCATTATTAAAAGTGCGGATATCGATAATTCCTGTCATAATCGTAGGAACTCCAGGACTGACTTCCATAACACACCCAAAAGTATTATCCCAACGTCTTCCTGGGGCTGACCTTTCATTGTAAAATTTGTTATTTTTTATTCTGAAAGCATATGTACACTTTACGTACTTATTGCCTCTTTTTTTATAAGTTATCAAGCAACTTGCACCGTTAATACCACCTGCGGAATTCATACCTCTAAAGGAATGATATTCGAATTCAGGACCTTCACCTTCTCTTTCGTCCATGTTGATCCATTTTCCAATAAACATATCTACATCCAGTTCTTTAGCCTGTGCTTTTAGAGCCATTAAGTGAGCTGCAACATAGGTATCTCTTGATTGTACAAAATGCCTAATTTCGGCGTATTCAGCTTTGCTTTTATAAAAGTTTAAATTTTGGGCAAAATGACCCTCAGCTATTTCATGTAGCATCATAACAAAAGCAATGTGCCTGAAGAAGTCAAATCTATATCCAATTTGTGAAAGTTCAGGATAATAATTTCTTCTATCAAGGACATTATGAATTTTTAAAAAATTATCCATAGCTAATCCATGATACATACCTTCTATTGATTTGAAAGTAACAAAGTCACCATTAAAAAAATATCCCCAAAACCCTATATCTTTTTCAAATTTATAAACTGTAATTAAATCTTCATTATTGTTAAATATGCGATTGAATAAACCAAATGAGTATTGATTACAATTTGAAATTATTCTCATGCATATTTTTGAGTAATCTGTATTATCTGATTGGTCATCAGATTTTTTAAAAAATGGGTATTTTCTTTTAAGTTTTTTATATCCTGCTTCAGCTTCTTGAATTGTTAAATCACTTCCAGTGCAATATTTAACTATTTCAATATAGCTTCTCATAGATTTTCTAAAAAACTTACTCCTTGTAAATTCTGCTTTATGATTAAATCTATCTTCTGATATAATTTTAAAATCATTAAAATATTCAGTTCCAGTATCAGGAAAAATTTCAAATCCACCTTCAGATGGAAAAGAATTGCACAAACAATCATCTGAAGCAGTGTTACTGGAAAATGAACTTACACTCCTACTCACAATGCTTAATGAAGCTAAAGCAGAACATTTATTCAATACATTCGTAGCCATTAGGTTTAATTTTTCTTTTGTAAATAACCGCTGTTGATTTCGTCCCATTTTTTGGGGTTGGAGGAGGTGTAGAGGAGGATGGCGAGCGCCCAGCTTGCTTTGTTGGGGTAGAACTGTATGCGCACGCCTAGGCTTTCTTGCTTGGTATATTCGCAAGTGCTAACGTTTTTGTCCCAGCCAGTATCGGTGGTACGTACCATTTCTTTTAGTATTTGTCCGGCACGTTTGTCGCCCCATGGGCGGTAAGTGCCTTCATACTCAGCTACAGATATTTTATTGCGGCTGGCTATGTATTGCTCATAGTCTTTCATCAGGTATCGCTCTGCTATAGCGTGCCCTATGAGGGCTGCCTGTGTAATGGCGCCATATAGGGTGGTGGCAGCGGTAAATATGGGTAACACATCGTCGTCGTTTCTGACATCGGCTGGCATTTGTTGCTTTAGGAGGTCTTGATAGTCGTCGAGGTCTATGAAGCCAGAGTTGAAGTCGTGGAGGATGTAGTTGTCATTTTCATCATCGTTTTGGCGCAGCACCCTCATGCGTACTATTTGTTTTTGTGATGATCCGTTGAAGTCGGTGCCGCCTTGTGTGGCATCGTAAACAGTTTTGGCTAGGGTGGGCGATATAATGGATGAAGTAACCAGTTTGTTGATGTCTTCCTGCTTTTTGCCGGGCTTAAGTTTTACGAGGCCTGTGCGGCTGTTGAGGTCGAAGAGGTCGCCACAGCCTTTGTTGAGGATGTTGAAGAAAGTGCGAGCGGCATGGTGTGTGTCTGTTCCTTCTTTGTCGGTAACATAAAAGTAGCCTTGGTCTTCGGGTTGTGGTTCGGGGCAGTTCTGGTCTTTACTTACCGTGCCTGTAGATTGTGTAGTGTCTGTTACTGCTTTGCTGCTACTGGTGGCTATGCAGGGTTTGTTGGTGGCAGGTGTACCTGAGGTATTGTGTGGCGTGTGGTGGTTGCAGCCGCAATCGGATGATTGGGGTTGTGTGCCTGAGGGTAGTGGTGCGAGGGTGGAACCATCGGGGAAGGTGAAAGTGGCTGACTGTCCTGATGGCTGACTACCATCGGGATTGAGGGTGCCAGTGAAGCGAACGTAAAGAGGTGAGCCCGGTGCATTGCTATTGCCCAGTATCTGAGTATTAGATATTCGCTGACCGCCAATAGTATTATCTCGTACCAGTATTACCTTTTGCCCGCTGTTGAGTGCAGCTTGCACAGAGGCATTGGCAAGTGCAATGTTAGTGATGGCTTGTTTTGAGAATTTATCGTTACCTGCTGTGGCTGGGATGTCGGGTATGGAGAGGCTGATAGAAAGAGGTGATTTGTAACCGGGTATTGTAGCTGTGGATGCTGTAGCTATGCGGGAATTAGTAACAGGATTGGGGCCTGAGTAGTAGCTATTGTTGTCATGGCAGTTACAGTCGTGGGGAGCAGGTGAAGTACTTGCAACACCAGAACTGTAAGGTGATGAGCCAGCACCACTTGTAGGCTGGTTATAGCTAGTGTAAGAATTGCCGACGCTATAGCCATTGCCAGATGGGTTGTAGCCGCCGATAGCGCCAGCACCACCATAAGAGCGATAGTCGGTACCACAGTTGTAGTCGTACACCTTATCGCCAAAGGGTGTAGTTTCACCGGTGGGCCCCCAACCGCAATTGACTATTGGGCGGGAGTTAGCTTTGCCTTTAGCGTACCCATTATTGCCGTCTCGGCTATCAAGAGTGCCCACTCCTCCTGTGCTGCCACTAGATGAGTAACCAGCACCCCCACCGTCTCCATCGCGAAAACGATGTTTGAAACCTATTTTGTCTTTGTAGTATATTCCTCTGTTATCTTCACCTTGGGTGTATCCTCGTCGCTTCATTTCCAGCTCCCATTCCCATTCGCTTCTGTATTTCATGATAGTTGTATTTATGGTTTGTGATGGAGAAAAAAACCTGTCCGGGATGGTGATATCCCGAACAGGTATGTATGTTAATAATTATGGTGTAACTGGTGGGTCGGTATGACCAGCACA
>CAMDNC010000094.1 GCA_945902755.1 Flavipsychrobacter stenotrophus | reverse complement strand
CACTCCGTTCTTTCGCACAATTACCTAAAAAAATCACAGTTATCCACAAAATCACAGTTAAAAAATCCCCTTTGGAAACCCCATTATAATAATAGTAATATTTTAAAGCAAAAGGGGTAAGGGAAACCAAAGGACGCAACCAAAGCTGATAGTAGCCCCCCTGCTGGCAACCCAAAAACACAACACCCCAAAGCAAGTAGAGGGGATAAAAACTATCAATTAATCAACCTATTTTTGCGGGCGTATGGCAAACGATAATAAGTTACAGAATATAATAGGACATTGTAAGGAATATGGGTTTGTATTCCAGTCGAGTGAGATATATGATGGTTTGGGTGCTGTGTATGACTATGGTCAGAATGGTGCTGAGCTAAAGAAAAATATACGTGACTACTGGTGGCGCAGCATGACACAAATGCATGACAACATAGTGGGTATAGATGCGGCTATATTTATGCACCCTACTGTGTGGAAGGCGAGTGGTCATATAGACAACTTCAGCGACCCAATGATAGACAACAAAGACAGCCAGAAACGCTACCGCGTAGACCACCTGATAGAGGCTTATGCCGAAACGCTGGATGCGGAGAAGGGTGCGGCTATGGTGGCACAGATGGAGCAACTGCTGGCGGCTAATGACCTGGTGGGTGTGAAACAACTGATAGAGGACAACAACATAAAGTGTGCGATAAGTGGCACCTGCAACTGGACTGATGTAAGGCAGTTTAACTTGATGTTTGCGACGCAACTGGGCTCTGTGGCAGAGGAGGCTAATGAGATATACCTGCGCCCAGAAACGGCTCAGGGTATATTTGTAAACTTCCTGAATGTGCAGAAAACCGGCCGTATGAAAATACCATTCGGTATAGCACAAACGGGTAAGGCATTCAGGAATGAGATAGTGGCACGTGGGTTTATATTCAGGATGCGGGAGTTTGAGCAGATGGAAATGCAGTTTTTTGTGCGCCCTGGCACTCAGAAGGAGTGGTATGAGTACTGGAAGGAAACCCGCATGAAGTGGCACCTGAGCCTAGGTATATCGGCAGAGAGCTACCGGTTTCACGACCATGTGAAGCTGGCTCACTATGCCGATGCGGCATGCGATATAGAGTTCGATTTCCCGATGGGCTTTAAGGAAGTAGAGGGTATACATAGCCGCACCGACTTTGACCTAAAGAGCCACCAGGAGCACAGCGGTAAAAAACTGACTTATTTTGATACGGATATCAACCAGCACTATGTGCCGTATGTGGTGGAAACATCGATAGGGCTAGACAGGGCTGTGATGATGGTGCTGAGCGAGGCATACAAGGAGGAAGACTTAAGTGTGGAGGGCAAGGAAGATAGCCGTGTGGTGCTGAGCCTGCCGCCTATGCTGGCACCGGTGAAGCTGGCTATTTTTCCGCTGACCAAAAAAGACGGATTGCCTGAGATAGCCCGCGACCTGATAAATGAGTGCAGACCTCACTTCAGGTGCTTCTACGAAGAAAAAGATGCTATAGGTAAGCGCTACCGCAGGCAAGATGCGGTGGGTACACCCTTCTGCATCACAGTAGACCACCAAACCAAGGAAGACCAGACAGTGACCATACGCTACAGAGACAGCATGACGCAGGAGCGTATACACCTGAGTGCAGTAAAGGATCTGGTGCTAGATAAGATAAAAATGTTTTAAGCGAAACGCTTATAAAAAAGGCATATAATAATAAAGCCGGCTGATGTAGCCGGCTTTATTATTTGGGGGGAATAGTATTAATACTAGTTGTTTGCTTTGAATTTTTTCACTGCTTCGGTAAGGCGTGGCAGTACCTCGAATACATCGCCCAGTACACCATAATCGGCGGCTTTGAAGAAGGGTGCTTCGGGGTCTTTGTTGATGACCACAATAGTCTTAGAACCATTGACACCAGCCAGGTGCTGTATGGCACCAGATATACCAGCAGCTATGTACAGATTGGGGCGAATGGTGCCACCTGTCTGACCCACGTGCTCGTGGTGCGGACGCCAGTGTGAGTCGGCTACTGGGCGAGAGCATGCTGTGGCTGCGCCTAGCGATGTAGCTAGGTCTTCGAGTATGTGCCAGTTTTCAGGACCTTTAAGCCCACGACCGCCGCTTACTACCAGCTCCGCCTCAGACAGTGGTACACTGCCCGTTGCCTTGCTCACCTGCTGCACTTGCACCGCAAAGTCTTTATCGTCGAACGATACCGAAAGTGCTGCAACCGATGCTGTGCCTTCGCCCTTCACCACTGCAGAGGTATTGGGCATGAGGGTGATAACCTTAACATCGCTAGTGATATTGACAAAAGCAAAAGCCTTGCCAGAGAAAACGTTTTTCTTAACGGTGAAGCCAGAAGAAAGGTCAGGCAGACCAACTGCACCAGCTACCATACCTGCCTGTAGGCGAGCAGCTACACGTGGTGCTACAGCCTTGCCGGTGGTGTCGTGCAGGCATACTATTACTTTAGCACCTTCTTGTGCGGCAGCAGCTAGTACTACCTTGGTGAAGGCACGAGAGCTGAAATTGTCCAGACGGGCATCGGCCACGTGCAGCACTTTTTGTGCGCCATACGCACCTAGGGTCTGTAACTCGTCGTTGCTCACATTGCCAGCGGCTACGGCTGTGACGCTGGTGCCCATCATAGCAGCTATTTTAGCTCCGTATTGTACAGCTTCCAGCGATTTTTTCTTGAAAGAGCCCTGTGCGTGCTCTGTTAATACTATTACTGACATATTGATAAGTATAAAAAGTTAATAAAATACCGGTTATCCTTGTCTCTTCACTGTATCCTTGCGCTACTGCCGGTGTATATGTGTTGTGTTATATTACTTTAGCTTCGTTGTGCAGCAGGCTTACCAGCTCATCCATGTTATCGGCAGCTATCATCTTCACACCGGTTTTAGCGGCTGGCATTTCGTAGGCTACTATGCTGCTAAGGCTACTTATAGCAGCTGGTGCTACTACTGTTAGCGGCTTGGTGCGGGCAGCCATAATGCCACGCATATTGGGTATGCGGGCTTCTGCTACACCTTTTTGGCAAGATATCACCAGTGGCAGTACACAGCTATCGGTTTCATCGCCACCGTCTATTTCGCGCAGCACGGTTACGCTGTTGCCGTCCACTTTTACGTCACTCACAAAGCCGAGGTAATTCATATCCAGCAGTTCTGCCAGCATGCCACCCACAGTACCATTGTTGTAGTCTATAGACTCTTTACCACACAGTACCAGGTCGTAGTTTTGAGCGCTTGCATACTGGGCTATCTGAGCAGCTATTACATAAGGGTCGTTGCTATCAGTATCTATACGTATGGCTTCGTCACCGCCTAGCGCCAGCGCCTTGCGTATTACTGGTTCGGCATCGGCCTTGCCTACGGTTATTAGGTGAACCGCTGTAGCAGTACCTGCTTCTTTCAGCTCTAGTGCACGCACCAGTGAGTACCACTCATCATATGGATTGATGATAAAGGTCACACCCTGACTGTTGAAGGTGGTATTGTTGTCGCCAAATGCGATTTTGGTAGTAGTATCCGGTACCGGACACAAACAAACTAATATTTTCATATGCTGTGATTATTCAAAACTATACAAAAAGAAAAATGTATAAATGCAGTTATCGTAATTCGGTGCGCAAAGGTATGGAAAAAACTGATTTCTATTATAGAAATACAGCTATAAGACAGGTACTACCTACCTTCTGTTGCACATTAACGCAAAAATCAGCTGCCCTAAAAGGCATCAATTTTTGCAGGAAACGAATATAAAAGGTTTGTTGAGCTTGTCGCGGAGTACACCACGCACTTTAGCTGCCTTTGAGATAACGGTGTATTGCTGAAGGTCGAAAATCTCTACAGACGATACATATTCTTTATTGATGTCTACACGCCTAATATAGGCAGCAAGAAAAATTGCGGTCGGTTTATCGGCAGCAATAATGTTTTTTACATATCTATTCCAAACACGGTCTCTATTCCACATAAAAAAAGATTTATCAAATAAACGGTTTATTGCCTACCAAACCGCATACTCCCCTTTATTATTAGTAGCGCATTTTCCTTGGCTTAAAGGCACTGTTTATATCGCCATGACAGCCGCAATGGCGACTGCTTTTGCAACTTTCAGCGACCATAGCCACCAGTACTACAGCAAATAAATAAATAAGGGGGCGTAATGCTTTTCTTCTTTTCATAAATACTTTTGTAAAAATAGAGAATATTGCCCAACCAAACACCGAAAAATATTTTATTGGCTCCGCTAGACTGGGGTGCAGGGCATACTACCCGCTGCATACCTATTGTGGCACACCTGTTGACTAGCGGAAATAGGGTTTTTTTTGCGGGCAACGATTGGCAAATTACTTTAATAAAACAGGTTTTTGGGAATCAAGTCACTACCCTACCTCTTTATGGCTACAACATTACTTACTCCCGGCTAAATCATGTGTTGCAGTTGGGGCTGCTATCGCAACTGCCCAGGCTGCTACAGGTAATAAAGGCAGAGCACAACTGGCTATTACAAACAGTCCGCGCCCACAACATACAGGGTGTTATATCTGACAACCGCTATGGGCTGCACCACCCTACGGTGCCGTCTGTTATCATCACCCATCAGTTGCACATACTTACCGGAGCTGGCTCGATGGCAGATGCTGCGGTGCAACAACTACATTATCGCTACCTACACCGATTTAGGGAGGTGTGGATACCAGATACCGAGCAGCAGCCCTCGCTGGCAGGTAGGTTATCGCACCCAGAGAGTTTACCACACAATAGCAGGTATATAGGCTGGTTATCGAGGTTTGTGGGGAAAGAGGCGACACCAGAAGCGGATAGCCGCCAACACTTACTTGTACTGTTATCGGGTCCAGAGCCGCTGCGTACACATACCTCCCAGAGGTTGTGGCAGCAGGCACTGAGCTACAAGGGTGGCAGAGTGGTGTTTGCCGATGGCAGCGATGCTGCCACTGCGCCAGCATCTATACCATCGCACATATCCTATCATAGGCGGCTCAATGACCAAGAGCTGATAGCGGCTGTGGGCAATGCACACACCATAGTGTGCCGCAGCGGATACTCTACAGTGATGGATCTGGTGGCTATGGGTGCGCGAGCCATACTGCTGCCCACACCTGCGCAAACCGAACAACAATATCTGGGCAAGTACCTGCGCGATAAAAGGCTCTTCTACTCAGTGGCTGAAAAGGATTTTGACCTAAATATAGCGATGGAAAACTACAGGAATTTTGATTTTTCGGAAATGCCCTCTGTAGAGGGCTTTTGTATGCACCAACAAGCCGTAAACGAGTGGATAGCCACCTTATAGCACCACGGGCTCTTCGCCTCGGGCTATCTGTGCTTGCTCATCGCGGCTCTTTTTGTCTAGTATTACCAGCATCACCACTGGTATGTAGAATAGAGCAGCCACCTTGTGGGTCTCTATAAGCTCAGAAAAGAAGTTATTGATGAAACCTACGGCTATGGTCATAGCCAGCCCTATGGTTACGGACCTGTAAAACTTATCCTTGAAACGGTGGTATATCTTTTGCGCCTTAGCAAACACCACCACCATAAAGATGGCATAGAGTATCATAGCAGGCCACCCCTGCTCTACCAGCATGTACAAAAAGTAATTGTGGGTGGTAGATTGTTCGGGGTTTCGGCTTACATAGGTGCGGAAAGAGGTAACCGTGTAGGGCTTGTAAAAGTAATAGAAAGCTCTAGGCCCGACACCAGTTACAGGTCGCTCGCCACTCATGCGCACTGCCGCGATCCATCTGTACAGTCGCTCCATAGATGACATATCTGTACCTCTGAAAGTAGCAATAACGTGGTCGGCAAAATCCTTGCGCATATAGGTATGCTCAAAGTCGGGACGAAAAGAAATGTACTTGTTGTTGGGTACCATGTAGCACATCAGCAATATGATGACTGCGTAAAAGCCGGGCATAACCAGATTGGCCAACCGCAACCGCATAGCCACACCTACCACAGCAGCAAAAATAACCGCCACCACAGCAGCACGTGCGTAAGCAAACCCTATACCTGCAATAAAAATAATAATAACTAGTGCAAGAGCTGCCTTGATGAGTACATGACGCCGGCGCACCAGCGGCCAGCAAGTAACCAGTAGCAGCGGAAAGTACATAGAGATGACGGTAGAGTAGTCTACGTGATTGTAATATAACTGTGTAATAGCACGCTGTATCTTGTGAAACGCAAAGCCGTAAAAAGAATGATGTACGAGTATCACAATGATGGTGAGTAGCATAGGCACCAGCATAATAAAGAAGCCCTTTACAAAATCTTTTTTCTCTTTGAATATCCAAATGGGGAAAACAAAAAATGCTACCAGCAGCCACGACTTCACCAGCAGGAACTTGAAAGAGTAAAACAGCATCTCAGAGTAGATGACCGCCACTATTGTCCACAAAAACTGTAGCACCACTATCAGCACCATAGGGTCGCGCCAGTACCACTCGGGTATTATCTTGGGGTTGCGTGCCAGCATTACCAGCAGCAGCCCCAGAAACAACCACATCATGGGTTGGTCCGGCAGTGTTATTGATACAGTATCGCCATTGAAGAACAACTGAATAGAGGGTGGTATTGTAAAGAGCAGTATCCAATAGGCTGTTTTCCAATTTACCCCCATCAGCACCACATACAAGTAAGCTATAGGCGCAGCGAGCAGGTAATAATGACCAGTGAACACAGCTGCAATAATAGCAATGAACAACACCGAAAACGATGTTATGGAAAACCACCTGTATTGAGTATCCGCAAACATTCTATCTTTCAATGGCGTTTAACTTGCGGTAATAAGCCATCATGAGCACATAAAGCGCACTGAAGAAGAATGATAACAAACCAGCAGCTACCAGTGTAAGCACCATACCCAGCCCAGCAGGGTTAACAGGTGGTACAGCGCGGGTGATAACCTTTAGGAAGTCCATGGCGCTGTTTTTAGTCGCGTTAAACTCGTTGAGGGCAGATATATAATGCGCTCTGTCTGTAACCAACTGGTCTTTTACGGATTCTATATTTTGTATCTCCTCTATGGCTCTGCCATATCCTTTACCACCACCTTTTATCTCGCTCACCAGTACATTTTGGCGAGCTGGGCTTATAATAGAGTATATGCCATATTGGTCGCGTAGGGAGGCCAGCGTATCAGTTAGGGTAGCTATAGAGCTATCTAGTATCACCAACTGATCGTTGATAGAGGTATAAATACTGCTTTTGATGTTGTTGTAGTACTGACGATAGGTTTCTTCCAGCACCTTTACGGTCATGTTAGTGACATTGGCTGCCACTTGCGCATCATATGCCACATATGATACCTCTACATCCTTGTACTCAGTACGTTTGATATTGAAGTTCTTTTTGAAGATCATCATCAATGCATCATGCCCTTTGGCAGTATTGAGGTCTTGTTTATACACAATATCAAACTGACTATTGCGAATAATACGATCTCTTACAGTATCAGAACTAGCAAGAGCCAATATCTTATCTACGTCATCGTCGCCACCAAAATAGTCTACATATTTGGTTTCGAACGAGCGGAAAAGCGTGCTGCGGTCGCCATATAGAGGGTTATTTACAAAAAACCGAGCTTCCGCTTTATATTTTTTTGGTTTTACAACCTGAAATGCTCCGGCGATTGTTACCCCCACCAAGGTTACGATAATAATAAAACGCTTGTTTTTCTGAATGGTCCTGAGGATGTCAACAAGGTCGAACGAAATATTAGTCATTATTATAGTTATAATAGTTTAGACGGCTTAAAGGTAAAGCTATTTTAAAAAATTCGCTCAAAACATCTATATATTATATGCGTAGAGTCATTACGATATTGTTACTACCACAGCTCATTGGCAGTATACTACGTATTTTAATAGGGTCTCTTGCATCATTTACCGATATCGTCTGTATAAACTTGTGTGTAATACAGATACTGGTTTTCCGTACCTTTGCACACTCAAATTAATAATACCTAAATAGTTAATGGCCAAGCTAACTGAAAAAAGATGTTCTTTCTGCGACCGTACCGAAACGGACGTAAATATTCTGTTTACCGGCATCAAGGGCAATATCTGCGACCAGTGTATAGAAAATGCGCACTCGCTGCTGATAGAAGCTACCGGTGACAAAGACAAAAACGAAGCTACCGCATCGAAACTGCCAGACTTGCAGAAAAACAAGCTCTTCAAACCAAGAGAAATAAAAGCATTTTTAGACCAATATGTGATAGGTCAAAACGATGCAAAAAAAGTACTTTCTGTGGCCATATACAACCACTATAAACGACTGACGATGCCGCGGCAGGATGATGTGGAAATTGAAAAATCGAACATTATGATGGTAGGCGAAACAGGTACAGGTAAAACCTTGCTTGCCAAAACCATAGCTCGTTTGCTACAAGTGCCCTTTGCTATAGTAGATGCTACCGTGTTTACTGAAGCTGGCTATGTGGGCGAAGACGTAGAGAGCATCTTATCGCGCCTGCTACAGGCCAGCAACTACGATGTAGCTGCTGCTGAGCGTGGCATAGTATACATAGATGAGCTGGACAAAATAGGCCGCAAAAGCGACAACCCATCTATAACACGAGATGTAAGTGGCGAAGGTGTGCAACAAGCTATGCTGAAACTACTGGAGGGATCGGAAGTGCTGGTGCCACCACAGGGGGGTCGTAAACACCCCGAGCAGAAAATGATAAAGGTGAATACCCAAAACATCCTATTTATATGTGGTGGTGCATTTGAGGGTATAGACAAAATGATAGCCCGCCGCATACAGACAAGTTCTATAGGTTACAACGCTATAAAGGCTACAAAAGACCTGGATCGTGCCAATCTGCTGCAATACGTAAATGCACAAGATCTGCGCACCTTTGGGTTAATTCCAGAGTTGCTGGGAAGGTTACCTATAGTTACCTACCTCAATCCGCTAGATGAGGCATCGCTGAAACTGATACTGACAGAACCTAAAAATGCACTGGTAAAACAATACAAACGCCTGTTTGAATTCGAAAACATTACCCTGACCATAGAAGACCAGGCACTAGACTACATGGTAAAAAAAGCGGTGCAATACAAGCTGGGTGGACGTGGACTAAGAGCTATCTGCGAAATGATACTTACAGATGCTATGTTTGACCTACCATCTGAAAAACACGATGGCACCTTCCACCTTACGCTGGAGTATGCACAGCAAATGATAGAACATTCTAAACTGGAGCAAATAAAAAAAGCTGCTTAATTTAATATCGTTTAAATCTTAAAAACATGCAGGAGCTTATCCAACTTCTAAAAGACAAAGCCGGACTGACAGACGAGCAAGCCAAACAGTCTGTGCTGGCAATGAAAGAATTTCTGAATGGCAAAGTGCCACCTATGTTTAGCGGAGTGGTAGAAAAATTCTTTGCGGAACCTAAAAAAAGCAAAAACGACGAGAGTTATTTGCCTTAAAAGAGTGCATTTCTAGAGCAGAAAAATAAAAATCTTCATTATTTATTATCCAATACAAATATTTACTTACCTTTGCCGTCCAAATTTAAAATACCATGCCAAAAATAAAAACGCACTCACGTGCTAAAAAAACGTTCAGAGTAACAGGAACGGGCAAAATACGCAGGTACAAGGCTTTTAAAAGCCATCTGCTGACTAAAAAATCTAAATCACGTAAGCGTCACCTGCGCATACACGGTTTGGTTCACCCAAGCAATGCCCGCTTAGTGAAAAAGATGTTGGTAATGGCTTAGGCCTCTACCCCAACGATAAGTAAAAAGTTGTTCAATTTTAGTTTTCATAAAAGCAGACCTATAGTCATATCCGTTCCTTCAGGAACAAATGGTACCGGGTCTCAAAAATCATAAGTTATGCCACGTTCCGTAAATGCAGTAGCATCACGCGCGAGAAGAAAGAAAATTCTGAAAGAAGCCAAAGGCTTCTACGGTAAGCGTAAAAACGTATATACCGTAGCCAAAAACGTACTTGAGAAAGGTCTCGGTTATAAATATGTAGGTCGTAAGCTGAAAAAGCGTGACTACCGCTCTTTGTGGATTGTGCGTATCAATGCTGCCGTTCGCGAAGAAGGCATGAGCTATTCACAGTTTATAGGCAAGCTCGCTGCTAAAGGCATCGATCTTAACCGTAAAGTATTGGCTGATTTGGCTATGAATGAGCCAGAGTCTTTCAAAAAACTGGTAGCTGAAGTAAAATAAGTAGTAATCTTTTTATAGCACTGTAGCCGGTACCGTTAGGTATCGGCTATTTGTATGTGTAGTGCTTTGCGCCCGCTATTTTTCATTTCTTTTTGTGTCGCGAACTGGTTATTCTCACCATGTGTAGCATAATGCACACATTTTCATTTGTACGAATTGCTACTCTTTCTGATATTTCAAGCTAACTAATTAATTTTGCGTATATTTAGTTGCCTAACCCTGAATATTTCGCCTGCTTTTATTGCAGAATAGTTCGTCCTAATGCCACGTTGGTTAAAAATTAGTCTAATTGTAGTAGGGTGCATATTATTGCTACCTGTTTTGTTGTGGATAGGGGTGTCGTTCTATATATCGGGTCACAAACAGCAACTAATACAGCAGATAACAACTAAGTTTAATAGCAGAATGAATGGCAGACTCACCATAGGCGATATGGATGCGTCGCTCATAAAGGGTTTTCCCGGAGTTTCGGTATCTTTTAGCGATGTGTTGCTACGCGACAGTATGTTTGCCACTCACCATCGCGACTTGCTGAAGGCTAAAGAGGTTTTTGTATCGCTCAATGCTATGTCACTGGTGCGTGGCACACCCACTATCCGCAACATACATATAGCAGATGGTGCAATGCATATATTTGTAGACAGTAACGGCTATAGTAATGCCAGCATATTTGACCGTCAGCCCGATGCTGATACCACTCACAATATAACTGAGCTACATCTGGGTCATGTCATGTTCAGCAATATTTCGGCTACTTTCGAGAGTCATAAAAAGTTCAAACTTTTTCAGTTTGATGTACGCACAATGGAGACCATACTCGACTATAACAGTACTGGCTGGTATGGCTCTATACAAATGGATGCTTTTGTGAAAAATTTTGCTTTCAACACTGCCCGTGGTAGCTATATGAAAGATAAGAACCTAAATATGCACATCACTGTAGCCTACAACAAACAAACAAAAACACTAACTGTACCTGAGCAGGCTATAAAAATTGGCAGCGATAACCTGAAATTGGCAGCGCAGTTTTACTTCTCTTCATTTCCGGGTAACTTTAATTTGCACATAACAGCCCCGGCCATACCTTTTCGCAATGCGGCTTCGATGTTATCGCCCAATATTGCGAAGAGCATCAATAACATCAACCTTGCCAAGCCTGTAAATGTGACTGCCAACATAAGCGGGCCCATGAAATTCAGAGATACACCACTGGTGCATGTGAGCTGGCTGGTACAAAACAATACATTACTCACCCCGATAGGCGATATCAATAATTGCAACTTTGAGGGGTACTTCGACAACGAAGTAGTAGCAGGAAAAGGGCACAGCGACAATAATTCAATTATTCGGATTTTTGGTATGCGCGGGGATTGGAACCAGCTACCCTTTAGTGCAGATACAGTAACCGTAAACAACCTTAAAAGACCTGTAATAGAGGGTCATATAAAGTCGAGATTTCCCTTAGCCAAACTCAACCCTATAATAGGAGGCAAAGTACTTACATTTAGTAAGGGAGAGGGGCTGCTAGATATAAAATACAAAGGGGCACTGCGCAACGATGATACGACCAGCCCTTATGTTCAAGGCGCATTGCAGGTAATAAACGGCACGATAACTTACGCCCCTCGCAAGCTTGTATTCGCTAACACAAATGCCACACTGCTATTTAAGGAGCAAGACCTGCTGGTGCAGAAAGCATCTGTGCTGCTAGGAACCAGCAAATACTTGATGGAAGGCACCTTGCTAAACTTCCTCAACTTCTACTACCACGACCCTACCAAAATTGTACTCAACTGGCGCATAAGTAGCCAGAATATAGACCTAAAAGAGTTTCGTGCTTTCTTGGCACAGCGGGAGAAAAAAAAGACACCTGTAAGGGATACCAAAAAACCAATGAATCGGTATATCAATCATTTGTCGCAACAACTAGATGATATGCTTACGTCTGGCAATGTGCATATAGTGCTGCGAGCAGACACTGTGGAGTATGGTAGGTTTACAGCTACAGACCTAGATGCAGATGTGCGCTTGGGCAGAAAAGGAATAGACATTTCGCATGCCGAGCTATCGCATGCTAGTGGCAAACTAGCCGTAAGCGGCAGCTTGTACAATAATGGCAACATCAATAATTATCATGTAGTAGCCACCGCTGGTGATGTAGATATAAAACGTTTCTTCAGGGCATTTGACAACTTTGGGCAAGATGGTCTTACCGACAAAAACCTATCGGGTAGACTGAATGCACATATGAATGTAACGGGTAGCCTGATGGACGATGGCTCTGCCCTTACACGTTCTGTAAACGGCACAGTGGACTATGACCTAAGAAATGGAGAACTTACCGATTTTGAGCCATTCAGGGTGATAGGTAAATATCTTTTCAGGAAACGTAATCTATCGCGCATCACCTTTGGAAACCTGAAAAACAAACTAGACATCAGGCAGGACAAAATCATCATAGAACCTATGACTGTAAACACCAGTGCATTCAACGTGCATGTAAAAGGCGTGTACTCGCTGACTACTGGCACCAATATAGACATAGAACTGCCCCTAAGAAACCCGAAAAAGGACGCACCCGACCTGGACCTCGACCACCTGCCTCGCCGTCAGCGGAAGGGGGTAACACTCTACTTTAAAGCCGCAGATGATGAAAACGGGAAGGTGCGTATAAAAATGGTGACAAAGTAAGGGAGCTACGAGATGCTGAATTACAAGCTAGCCTGCTCTGTGTGAACACCTCCTGCCAGGGGGTAGAATACCAGTGTAGCGTACTCATTGTCGTAGTAAGTATACTTTTCGTAGCTGGATACAAGGTGGGTGCTGATGATGCCCGCGCTGGTGAAACCTGCCGTAAAATCTTCTCTGACTTTGTAATACAAACAATATGCCTCAAAACTATCAAATACATTCACCTTGATGTTTTGGGTAACTCCGCAAGTGTCTACAATGTCGGTGATTACTTTGCGGCATAGGTTTTTGTAGTCGTCTGTGGCTGGATCTAGGTTTTTCACTATTGCGTTATACTCATGTACTACGCCATTGCAGGAGTGGGTGTAGATGTTGGTATCTGTGTGCAATTCAAACCCTATGAGCTCATCACTGTTTTCGTTGCTCAGTATGGTTTTGTACAATGTTTTGTGGGGGGTGTATGATTGGGGTTGTTCTGCTTTTTGTTTTCGGGTGGGGCTGAGGTAAGCGTAACTTAATGCAATGGCAGCCAGCAAAATAAGAAAAGGTATAAAGTAAGGTGATCTTTTTGACTTGCGAAAAGATAATGACATAGCGTACTGTATGAGTGTACTGCAATTTAGCAAAAGCAACATTTAGGGCATTCAAAACAAATGTTAATATCTTCTCTACTGCAAGTAAACAGTATGGTAGTGGTATCGGCAATTAGCTGAGAAACGCTTAACTTACACTCTATAACAGATACACAACCATGAATAGGAGAATACGCAAAGTAGCCATAGTAGGTAGTGGAGTTATGGGGTCTCGTATCGCCTGCCATTTTGCAGGTATAGGTGTACAGGTGCTACTGCTAGACATAGTACCCGCTACACTCACCGATGCTGAAACAGCAAAGGGCCTGCAACTGACCCACAAGGTGGTGCGCAACCGAATAGCCAATGATGCCCTGCAAGCGACGATGAAAAGCAAACCATCGGCTGTGTATACCCGCTCTGTAGCAGCACTCATCACCACTGGCAATATAGAAGACGATATGCCACAGATAGCGACGTGCGACTGGATAATGGAGGTAGTAGTGGAGCGACTGGACATTAAACAAAAGATTTTCACTCAAATAGAACAATACCGTAAGCCAGGTACATTAGTGACAACGAATACATCTGGCATACCTATACACCTGATGTGTGAGGGTCGTAGTGATGATTTTGTGCAGCATTTCTGTGGTACGCACTTTTTCAATCCGCCCAGGTAT
>CAMDNC010000093.1 GCA_945902755.1 Flavipsychrobacter stenotrophus | reverse complement strand
GTGAGCGCCCTCATGATAATGCTAAGCGGCCAAATGCTGTCTGCACCTACGTGTGGACCACCTATACCCTCTCCTGCCTTGCCCGAAAAGTAAAATGGATTGTCTGGAGATAATACGTATTTACGGGTTTGCTGACAAACCTCATCTTGCTGCAAGTGTGGAATTAAATAAGAAAGCGACAATAGTGAAGGTACATTGGCATCATCCATCAGATTAGCACTTCCGTATCCATTTTCTTCATACGCATATATCTTGCCATAGTTAGCTGTAATTACTGTTGCATTTTCGGCCAACGCCTTGCTTACCTGTAATTGTAACTCAGTAAGCAATTCCCAACCCTTAGTTCGCCCGGTTGCCACCATCATTTCTTTAAGTTGCTTCATAGACTCAACAGCAAACATATTGGATGGTATCAAGTAAGGATAAATAGTAGCATCGTCGCTCGGTCTGAACATAGAACAAATTAGCCCATTGGGCTTTGCAGGGTAGCCATATCCACCCATGGGTACGCTATCTGTTGCAAACTCTGTCATTCGCATAAAGGTGTAAGGTCCTTTACCGTCAAATCTTTGTTGTGTGCGCCAAGTATTCAAAACCAACAGCATTGCGCTCTCCCAATCGTCATTGAAAGGAGTTGTATCAGCAGTTTGTTTCCAGTAACCGTAGGCTAACCTAATTGGGTAACATAGACTATCTATCTCCCACTTGCGCTCATGTATTCCTCGTTGCATGTTAGTGTTATCTTTGTGCCACTCACTTTGCTTGTTTTCATCTTTGTAAAAAGCATTGGCATACGGGTCTTTGATGATGCATTTTGTCTGCCTATGAATGACACCAGCTATCAACTGTTTAAGAGCATTATCTTCATTGCAAAGGGGTAAATAGGGCCATACTTGAGCCGAAGAATCGCGAAGCCACATGGCATCTATATCGCCTGTAATAACGTACGTATCTGGGTTACCGTTTACTTCGGTATAATCTACGGTTGTATCTAATGTGTTGGGGAAACAGTTTCCAAACATCCATGCCAATTCTTGGTCAGTCATTTTTGCTGTAATCTCTGCTATTAGTTGCTCTACAGCCTTACTGGTAAAATTCCGCTTACCAACTGGTACACGTACAACCGGAAATTGTTTACCATTGGCTAATAAAATGTTCCCCTTAGTCAACAATAATGCCGATGTAACAACTGCTGATTGAAACATGAAACGTCTTCTATTCATAATATTGCATTTTTGCGCCAGTAACTCTGCTATTTGTAATTGCAAGATGAAGATAGGAATGATTTTTAGTTGTCGTAATATTTTCATAATTTCGCAGCCCCTAAAAGGAGAGATGCTCGAGTGGCTGAAGAGGCACGCCTGGAAAGTGTGTATACCTGTCAAAGGGTATCCAGGGTTCGAATCCCTGTCCCTCCGCAGAAAAATAAAACCCGCGCCGAGCGCGGGTTTTATCGTTATCAAGCAAACATCAGCATTGTTTAGCTAAGGATAAATCAGTATTTAATTCAATTAACAAACTAGATTTACAAGGCAGCTACTTTCTGATTTTTGTCGTCGGTTTTGTCTTTATCTATCCTTTTTTCGTTGTCTTGTGTTTTTTTGTCGATCAGCAACATTCTGGGGTCAATAACTACCTTGTAAGGTTTAAAAGCTACTGGTATAGTAAGTTTATTGATACCCGGCTTCAGCAAATACATTTGGTGTGTCATCAACGTTTTACGGTTTTTATACACACCTATTTCTACATAATTGTTACCTGTTGCCAAAGTTTCTTTGCCTGTGCTATCAGCATACCATTTGTTTGCATCCACAGTTACCTCGATTATTTGGTTAGTGCCACTTCCAGTCAATTTCACATCTGTTAGCTTGTTGTCATAAATGGTAATTTTCTCAAAAGCGTCCGTAATAAAATACTGTAAGCTATCTGGTGTAGACATTCTTATGCTTTGAACAAGCTCAAGAGTGGTAGGGTAAGGTGGCCCCTGAAAAGCATATTTGTCTATAAAACGCTTAACGGCATGATTCATACTATCTTCTCCCAAATATTTATTGAATGCATGCATCAGTATACCACCCTTTTGATAAAGTACATAGGCTTGACCGGCATCTGCAAAGGCCCAAGGTTTTTCTTTTTCAGACTCCGACGACCTTGAAGAAAGATATTTATCCATCTCTATATTTAGAAACTTGCGCAGTTTATCTTCTCCATATTCGCGCTCTAGTACCATAATAGAACCATATTGTGCTAAAGATTCAGACAACAGATTTGAACCTTCTACGTTTGCCCCAATAACCTGATGGGCAAACCACTGATGGGCCACTTCATGAGCTGTAACATAAAAAGGATAATCTACATTTTCTTTGTCATCACCCGCTACATTGGCTATAAAACCTATACCTTCTGAAAATGGTATAGTGTTGGGGAATGACTGTGCAAATGTGGCGTAACGAGGAAACTCAAGAATACGAACTTGTTTATGCTGATAAGGCGAAAAAACCTTTTCGTAGTATGCCAAAGATTTTTTGATGCCATTCATCATTCTGCTCAAATTGTATTCATGTCCAGGATGATAGTAGATTTCCAGATTAACGTTGTTCCATTTTTCCTTTTTTACCATGTATTTGGCAGATAAGAAGGAATAAAAGTTCAATATTTTACTATCCATTTTGTAATGATAGTATTTCCGTCCCTTATCAGTCCATTCGCGCTGTAAGTATCCAGGAGCTAATGCTATTTGGTCGGGTTCGGTACTTACTGTTGCTTCAAAGTTGATAAAGTCGGCATCGTGAACAAATAGGTTACGCAATTTACCTGCGGAGTCGTTGATTGCATTGGAGGTAGCACGGTAAGGCATACCATACTTCTTTCTATCGCCGTTGTCTGATACTTCGTATTCAGGATTGTAGCCTATAGAAGGGAGAAACGATTGGTTGTTTACAAATGTACCATTATACAAAGGTGCACTTAGGCCAGAAAAATTATGTTGAAACCCATTTGACATTACAGACAGATCGAAACTTAATGTGATATTGCTATCTGGTAACAATGGTTGTGCAAGCTTGTAAATACGATACGCAACACTGCTATCATTGTACTGCAGAACCGAATGATTGTCCAATGACATACTATTAATTTTCACGCTTTCCGGCAGCATTATATGTATAGAATCGATCGCCACATTAGTTTTATTTTGAAGCACATAAGTGCCAGATGCATGTAAGCCTCTTGTAGTAGGAAAAATATCGACCTGCAGTTGCACATCAGAAATTTTGGGCTGAGGAGTCGTTTTATATTTTCCGTATTTCTTTTCGAAAGCTATAAGTTCTTTCAGTTGTTGTTCGCTTGTCGTGTAGTCGTTAAGCACATGAGTGTTGTAATAAATAAAACTTCCCATTCCTACAAAAACCAACAGTGATACAACGACTACCACCCACGACTTCTTGTTTTCATTATTCAATGCATCCCTGAACCTCATTTTCATGCTTCTCTCAGTACCTCTTGCCCATAGCAAACTAGTAGCAGCAGCTATAGCTATACACAGTGCCGCCCAATAGAGCTTGTACATAACAAACCCAAAAGTAAGATGCCCAAAACCATTCATATCTGAATATACAACACCAGGATCTGAGGAGAATATGAGAAAATTATGTTTAAGAACTATACCAGCAAAGATGCTATTCCATAGGTAAAACAATGCCACTACAAAATACCCTACAAACTTGTTGCGAACCAGCGTCTGAACAAAAACAGATAACACCGCTAGCAACCAAAAATCAATTAGTCCATAGCCATAGAGATATCGCAGGTATAGCCCAAATTCGATATTGGTATATCCCTTTGATAATTGTACCAACACACCACAAACAAGCACAATACTAACCAATATTACCTGCATGAATAACAAGCCAGTTAACTTAGATACATAAAACACCCAATTAGGTACTGGGAGAGCATCAATAATATTGCTCATTCTAAATTCACGCTCTCTCCAAACGGATTCACCGCCAAATAATATAGTAAGAATCACTATAAACAAGCTAAATGTGCCACTAAGACTTTCAATAACCACATAAGTTACTGGATAGGTAGTAGTTTCGTAAATCTTACCAATTTGGGTAGATACCAGAAAAAGAAACAACATCCCAAATAATAGTATTATTCGGAAATAAACATTGCGAAGCAAGGTTTTACACTCGTTTACTGATAGCCCCCAAAGATTGCGAAGCATAGCAGATGTGGCATATACGGGGTGCACTACCGGAAGAGCATCTTTGCGGAAATGGATAGGAACAAAATTGATTTTACTGCTCTCAGTTAGTTTGGGTTTTCTGAATGAAATGCGACGCACACTAGAAGAAAATGAAAAATAAGAATACCCTATTGCCCATATACCTGAAGCAATAGCCATCCACAACAATCTATTGTACAAAAACAATCCAGTCAACGAAATGGTCCTGGTGTTTTTTTCATATGTACTCCAATATTTAGTAATTGTACGCTTGGCAAAACCACCCAATGGATCGGCTAGTGCAGACAAAGTTTGTTGATCGAGCGTACTAAATATAGAACTTGCAACACCATTTGCCACAAAAAATATGATCAATGATAGCCATATCACAAAAATATCGCGTGAAATAAGACTTACTGAAAAGAAAATTGTACCACAAATCAGCGCATTAGGAATAATGGTTTGCCAATAAGTTTGTATATACGGCAAAAGCATAAATGCACCTATTCTATCTGGATTTACAAATGGCATGGCATAACCGAGCATCATACCAAAAGCAGGACCCGTGAGAATGAGTAAGGTAATGAACATAGAAGCAGAGAAACGACCTGCCAAATAATGAAACCGACTAATTGGTGTAGTGAATATCATGGAATAAGTGTTGTACTTAAAATCTTTAAGTACTGCATTTCCAACAATTGCAACTAATAATATCAGCCCAACATATTGATTGATAGCACCGAAAAAGGCATCAATTACCAATGGCGAATTGGCATTAATTTTTTCGCCACCAAAACTAAATTTAGCTTCAGGAAACACTCCTGCCGATAATAAAGCAAGGAGATACGTAACTGAAACCAGAACTAGAAAGTATATATAAGTAGAGGGAGCACGAAACAATCGCCTGACCTCGAAAGAGAAAATGGAACTAAACATTATTTTAGTTTTTGAGGTTTAGGAAATATTAGCAAAGTAAATATCTTCAAGAGTAGCATTTTCTGCCACAAATCCATTTCCAGGGTCGGTGTCACTATAAATATGCACTACCATTTTGCCGCCAGATAGCTTAGACAATACCAATTTATACTCACTTTGGTAACGGGCTACTTCATCTTTTGCCACACGTTTGCTCCATATCTTATCCTTAAACCCGTTCAATAGGTCTTCTGGATTCCCTCTTTGCACTACCCTACCACTTGCAATAATTGCGGTGTCGTTGCACAACTCGTTTACATCATCTACTATATGTGTAGATAGTATCACTACAATATTCTCACCTATCTCACTGAGTAGGTTATTAAATCTTAGTCGTTCCGCAGGGTCTAATCCGGCGGTGGGCTCATCTACAATGATGAGTTTGGGATTGCCTATTAGTGCCTGTGCTATACCAAATCGCTGTTTCATTCCACCTGAATATCCACCCAGATATTTGTTGCGGTGGTTGTAAAGATTCACCTGTTCTAGCAAGGCTTTCACCAGTTCTTTGCGTTCTTTGTCATTGGATATTCCCTTAAGCCGCGCTATATAGTGCAGCATTTCTTCTGCTGAAACTTTGGGATACACACCAAATTCTTGCGGCAAGTACCCAAGCGTTTTCCTTAACTCTTGTTTTTGTGTAAGCACATCTATACCATCAAACACTATTGTACCACTATCTGCATCCTGCAGGGTAGCAATGGTGCGCATCAGGCTCGACTTACCAGCGCCATTTGGCCCCAATAGCCCAAACATGCCGTTAGAGATATTTAGTGTAACATCCTTAAGTGCCTGTACACCATTGGGATATGTTTTGGATAGATTAGAAATTTGTAACATTGTATGTGTGTTTTGATTGTCTTGTATAGGTATGTCGTGTATCTATGCTTTTTTGTTACAAAAAGCAGAAAAAAAAATTGGATGAATTCGGCAAAAGAAAAATCCTCATTTCACTCTATAAAACCCGAGCAAAATGAGGATCGTTAAAAAACTTGGTGCTATTGAATTATTTATATCCTAATCCCATATTCCAAAATAAGAACGACCATTTGTCGGCTTGTTCTGCAATAATCATATCAGTTGGTTTTCCTGCACCATGACCGGCTTTTGTTTCTATTCTAATCAGCGTTGGATTGGTACAAGATTGACCATCTTGCAATGCTGCGGCAAACTTGAAAGAGTGTGCAGGTACAACCCTATCGTCATGGTCGCCAGTGGTGACCATGGTAGCAGGGTAGCAATTTTTCTTCACATTGTGTACCGGAGAATAACCTAGTAAATATTTGAACATTTCGGCATTATCTTCCGCGGTGCCATAATCATATGACCAACCAGCACCCGCTGTGAACTTGTGATAACGCAGCATATCCATGACACCTACAGCTGGAAAACAGACTTTAAATAACTCAGGACGTTGGGTCATACATGCACCTACAAGCAGTCCACCATTAGAACCTCCAGCGATAGCAAGATAATCGCTAGATGTGTATTTTTCGTTAATCAAGTATTCTGCTGCACCAATAAAATCATTAAACACATTTTGTTTGGCCAATTTCGTACCAGCATCATGCCACTTATCGCCATACTCTCCACCACCTCTTATATTAGCTACTGCATACACACCGCCATTTTCCATAAACACTAAATTGCTGACACTAAATGATGGCGTAAGGCTCACATTAAATCCTCCGTATCCATACAATAAAACCGGATTTTTACCATTGAGCTTCAAGCCTTTTTTGTAGGTGATAATCATAGGAATAGTTTCACCATCTGCTGGTACATAAAAAACTTGTTTGCTTTCGTACTGCTTTGGGTCAAACTTTACACCAGATGATTTGTATAAATCTGTTTGGCCTGATTTTAGGTCATATTTGAATATGGTAGAAGGATAAACATAAGAGGCATAAGTGTAATAGGTTTCATTTTCATCCATTTTGCCACCAAAACCGCCCGCAGTACCTAAACCAGGCAATTCTATTTCTCTTTCCTTGCCGCCATTCATATCGTACTGATACACCTTAGAAACAGCGTCTTCTAAGTATTGAGCAAAAATCTTGCGACCACATGTAGAAACACTTAAAGGGAACTTAGTTTCAGGTATGATGGTTTTCCAATATTCTTTTTGTGGACTACCGGCGTCTGCAACAACTAGTTTTCTGTTAGGTGCACCCTGATTAGTAAGTATATACAACTTTCTATTCTCGGCATACACTACGTCTTGTTCGTTATCGAAACCAGTAACAATAGGTACAATTGCCGAACCTGAAACTGTAAGGTCTTTTATGTATAGTTCGTTGCCGTAGGTGGCATTTGCAGCAGAAATAATTAGGAAGTTTTCATCTTCTGTCACTCCACCGCCTATATACCTGCGTGGTGTTTCTTCTCCACCAAATATTAGCTTATCACTGCTCTGTGGTGTACCTAGTTTGTGGTAGAATAGTTTGTGAATTTGTGTTTTCTCAGACAGTTGACTACCCTTGGGCTTGTCGTAACTACTGTAATAAAAACCTTCGTTTTTGAACCAAGATGTGCCGCTAAATTTCACATCCATCAGTGTATCATCTACCTTTTTACCGGTTTTAGTTTCAATTACTATTACTTTACGCCAGTCAGACCCACCCTCGCTTACCTGATAAGCTGCAAGCGAACCATCTTTAGTAAAACTTATGCCCTGCAACGAGCTGGTACCATCACTCGAAAACTTGTTGGGGTCCAGAAATACTACTGGTGTTTCACTTCCCTTTTGGCGATACAATACACTTTGGTTTTGTAAACCATCGTTTTTGTAGAAGTAAGTATACTCACCCTCTTTAAAGGGGGCACTATATTTCTCATAATTCCACAATTCCTTAAGACGGTTTTTTATGGCATCTCTGAATGGTATTTTGGACAAATAATCAGATGTCACTTTGTTCTGAGCCACAACCCATTTCTTGGTTTCAGCCGACATATCATCTTCCAGCCATCTATAAGGGTCGTCGACTTTGGTTCCAAAATAAACATCAGATTGTGAAGTTTTCAGCGTTGGCGGGTATTGTCCCTTAAAAGCAGATTTTTGCGCATGAGCCATAATGCCTGTCAATAATAGAGTGGTACAAATTGTATATGCCTTCATTCAGTTTACGTTTTTTGTTATTGCTAAAAGTAAAAACTATTTCGGTAACTAAACGTGAATAATGACCACTTGAATGATACAAAAAATGAAAATCACGTTCTTAGGGTGACTATTTTAGTAAAACAAACGGTAGTGTATTGGATGATATAAAAATCAGACACACTACTTCTTTAACTATTAATAATGACCCATAAATATACTAATCAATGCAGTCAATTAACCGTTTATCAACCTTGCAGCATCCTTGGCAAAGTAAGTAGCTATCAGGCTGGCACCAGCACGTTTGATACCTGTGAGCGACTCTATTATTGCCTTGTTTTCATCTAGCCAGCCCATTTGTGCAGCGGCTTTTATCATAGCATACTCGCCACTTACGTGATAAGCACTTACCGGCACATCTACCCTATCTTTTATCTCTCTTATTATATCCAAATACGCCATAGCAGGTTTTACCATCACTATATCTGCACCCTCCTCCACATCCATCAGGGTTTCTTTTACTGCCTCTATACGGTTGGCATAGTCCATCTGATAGGTTTTTTTATCACCAAAACCAGGCGCACTGTCTAGAGCATCTCTGAACGGACCATAAAAGCAAGATGCATATTTGGCACTGTAAGCCATTATACCTGTTTTATTGTAGCCTTCCTGTTCTAGAGCTTCACGAATGGCACCAATTCTTCCATCCATCATATCGCTGGGGGCTATTATGTCTGCCCCAGCCGCCGCATGGCTCACACTCATCTTAGCCAGCACTGCAACTGTAGGGTCATTTACTATCTCACCATCTGCCACTATACCATCATGACCATAGGTAGAAAAAGGATCGAGTGCTACATCTGTCATCACTACCATTTCTGGGCATGCTGCTTTTATGGCTCTTGTCGCTCTTTGCATCAGCCCATCGGGGTTTAGTGCTTCAGTGCCATTGTTGTCCTTTAGTTCATCTTTGCACTTGATAAACAATAATACACTACGTACACCAAGCGACCACAAAGATTTCACCTCTACCAAGGTAAGGTCAACAGTCATTCTGTAGTAACCCTTCATCGAAGATATTTCCTCTTTTACACCCTGCCCTTCTATGATAAATAAGGGTGCTATAAAATCAGAAGGCTTGAGTATAGTTTCAGCCACCATAGCTCTAATTGCAGGTGATTGACGAAGTATTCTGTTGCGTCGAATGAGATGCATAAATTATAAGATTTAGCAAAAAACCACTATACAGTTTGTTTTTCACAAACTGCACTGTATAAAATTGGTTAATTAATATCTGTGAAAACTGCGAATTCAGAAAACAACTAAAGATGAGCCCTGAGCATCCATGCCATCTTTTCGTGCGATTTCAATATACCTGTCAGGAAATCAGCAGTTCCAGCATCTTTGTATGAATCCTGTACTTTTCCAATGTCTTCTCGTACAGCTCTTATGATAGTTTCATGGTCATTGAGCAATGACAATACCATTTTCATCGCACCTGGTTCGTCTTTAGCCTCTGCTAATCTGGTGGCAATAGCTATGTTCTTAAGGTTTCCTGCAGCTACTCCTCCAAGAGTTCTTACTCTTTCTGCTACTTCATCTAGCATGCCAGCAAGTTCTTCATATTGCCCTTCAAAAAATTTATGTAGAACTGAAAAAGCAGGTCCCGTCACATTCCAGTGACTGTTACGAGTACGGGCATACAAATTAAACTCGTCTGCCAACAAAACATTCAAAATTTTACAAATTTCTAATGTATGCTCTTCTGCTATACCTATATTGAGTTTCATAAAATAGTTTTGCGTAAAATTACCGAAATCTGAGTTGATAAAAAGTACCAATTATCATTTTTACCGAACAATTACACAATATTTATACGCATTAATGCCAACGTTATCTATATAATTAAATATTACATACTTGCCAATATATCGATCCAGAATCAGAGTAATTTATCTTTCTTCTAAGAAATACATATTATTTTTGTCCAGTTTCAAGTATGCATACATGCATTAACAAGCAAATACGAAACATGAAATACAAACTTCACTATATACAACCTTCACTATTTTATGATAAAATTATACACTGCTGTTTCTGTTATAATCTACTGTTTATTAACGTGTTCGCATACCTACGGAGGATACACTGTTCCAATACGACTACAACTTAGCACAAAAGGACAATCAGTGCCAGAAAATAACTGGCATAATATGTCTACTTTAACTGCAATAAATTTCAATAGTCAGGATACCACTAGCAAGCAAACAAAAAATACCACACCCAAACGAGCCAAAGAAGAAAACTGGGAAGCTATCACATCTTTTGTATTGGGTACAACAGGCTGGATATTAAGCTTTTTTACAGGCATTTTCTGGATATACTTTTTCCTTTCTATACCTGCCATTATCTTTGGTATAAAGGGTCTTAAGCGCTACAAAAAAAGAAAATATCTTGCAGTATTGGGTTTGATAATTGGCGTGTCATTAGGTTTGATTTTGTTTTTGGTGGGCTTGCAGATTTTCCCTGATTTGGTTTCACTTTTTATTTAGATTGACCTGAATAACAAAAACAAAAGTTCAAAAAAACTATGAAATAACTTGTACAACAATATTGTTCAATGAATAATACCCACTCAAACATGTAGCCAAGAACAGATTATACCCTACCCTGCGAAACGCATGACACACCAAATACTTTATTGCCGGTAGCCAGTTTCATATCTATAGAAGTGATGCCTAAAAGTATTTTGTTCAGCAACGGACTAAAGGGTTTCATGTTGGAAGTAGCTTCTTTTTGTTTCAATATATTTTGCATTTTCCTCACTGTCCACACCATCGGAAACAAACTACCATACAAATAATAGGTATTCTCTATGTTGTATTTTGCTTCATTTAGTACTTTGTTTAGTGTGTCTATTTTATATCTTCTGTAGTGTCCTAAGTACACATCGTGTCCACTCCATAAGGAGTAAAAAGCAGGAACTGTAATGAAGAAATGATTGTTATTGCCCACGCTAGCTGCTTTTATATCTTTCAGCATTTTCAGGTCATCTTCCAGATGCTCTAGCACATCCATCAATATTACCAGCCCATTTTCTATTTCGTCAGGGATACGCAGGGTTTTCTGAATTTTATCATTTTGGGTAACAGCTATTTCCTCGGCTGTATAGTTGATGTCTACCAGATATACTTTCTTAATTTTCTCTCTAAATTCTTTTTCAAGGCTAATTGCAAAAAAACCAGAACCAGAACCGACATCTACAATAGTAAGAGGCACATTATTAGCCAGTAATTTGCGGGTGTAACTGATTAGTGGCAATATTTTGCTCTGGTAATACCAATGCACATCAGGGTTTACTCCGGCTTCTAATTCTTTCAGATCCATTAAGCGGTATTTAGCATTATATACGGCTGTAAATTTAGCAACTTTAATTACTTTTGAAACTTATAATGACACAATCTAAAAATTCAAAATTTCTAATCTGATAGTTGGATTTGAAAATATAGTGTTGCGAAATTATAAATCGACTTAAAAATAGTAACCATACATTAAAATTGTCTCTGCTTACAGTACCGCAAATTTAGCTACTGTGACTGCTGAATCAGTGCTAATGGCATAAAATATTTAAGACTTCAATGAACCGTTCTATAACAAATGCCATACGATACGTAATGGACAACTGGTTGCCACCTGCTATAAGAGACGCCAGATGGTTTATGTATCCGTTTTTTCATATATGGTTCAAGGGCAAGAATGTGCGCTTGTACATGGATTTTAAAGATATCGCTTACACACTTACCGAAGATCAATTTTCTGAGATATATCGCAACCTTGATTGCCTGGCATATGACAGACCCACAGATATGAATATGCCCAGCATAAAGTATCTGGTAGAAACGCTAGATAAAGATGCTAAAAACCTGCTGGATGTAGGCTGTGGAAGAGGTTTCCTTCTCAACTATATAGGCGAAAATACCAACCTGCAAACAACAGGTTGCGACCTTTACGACAATGTAGCCACATTGAAAAAAGCTGCTTACAAAAAAGGCACAATATACAAATTGCCATTTGAAGACAATGAATTTGATGTAGTTACCTGCTCACATACCATAGAACATTTGCGAGAGTTGCCAGATGCTATTAATGAGCTGAAACGCGTGGCACGCAAACAACTGATAATAGTTACCCCATGTCAGCGTTACTACTATTTCACTATGGATCTCCACCTCAACTTTTATCCAATTGCTGCATACTTGCAAAAGGAAATAAACATAAAAAACAACATCTGCACAAACATTCAGGGCGACTGGGTGTACATTGGCAATCTGAACAAATAATTTTCAATTTAAGATGAAGACTAACCAGCCCACCCCATCTACAGTAGCCGGAAACACGGGCAATCGTAGTTTTTTATTGTCGCTGATAATACCTTGTTACAATGAGTCAGCAAGGGTAGAAATTATGTTGCAGGGCCTTACCGATTTTGAAGAAAAATGGAAAGGTGCATACGAAGTTATTGTAGTAGATGATGGCAGTAAAGATGATACGGTACAAAAAATTAATGCTGCTGTAGAAAACAAATACTCTTTTCTCAAAAGCAAACTAGCGGTAGAAAAAATGCCTGCTAACGGAGGCAAAGGCAGTGCGCTGAAAAAAGGTGTAAGTATGGCAAAGGGTGATTACATACTTACATTGGATGCCGATATGTCTACCAAACCTACCGACCTGATAGCATGGGAGCGCAAGGAAAAAAACATATTTTCGGGCGAGAGGGCAGTATATATAGGGTCTCGCAAACATGAAGAAGGAAAAGTAGAGGCGCTGAAAAGCCGTAGAATAATTGGTGGCGTATTTAATGGCATTGTTCAGGTATTTACTACTCTACAACTCAGAGATACCCAATGCGGCTTTAAATTATACCCAAAAGATGTAGCGCATTTTTTGTTTGGCAATATGCACAGTAAAGGCTGGTCGCACGATGTAGAATTGCTGTATCAAGCAGACCTTAACGACATAAAAATTAAGGAAATGCCGGTTAACTGGGTAAATATGCCCGAAAGCAAGGTAAATGTGGTCAAAGACTCGATACTGATGCTAATAGGTGTTTTATCTATTGCGTTCAGATTATGGTTGTTCAACAGTTTCGTGCTCCCGTTCAAACTGCCTGCTGATGCCACTGCTGAATTTAAATCTAGAATAAGAGGTAGGGCAGCGTTTAACATTATCAGCATTTTGCTAATGATTGTTATGCCCCTACTCAGTTTCAACTATGCTGTAACCGGCGATGAACACTGGCATTTCGACTACGGCAATAGTATTTACAACTACTTTTTTAATGGAGACACTGAGGCTCAAACTGCCACAAGCGGTATCCAATACTATGGTGGTATATTCGACTTCATTACTGCATTTGTGTACAATGCCTTCCACATCTGGGATCACTACACTACCATGCATTTCATTAATGCTATAGTGGGTGCAATAGGTATTATATATGCTGGTAAATTGGCGAGACTATTGGGAGGCTGGAATGCAGGTATAGTTGCAATGGTATTTCTAATACTCTCACCTAGCTGGTTTGGTCACAATTTTGCAAATCCTAAAGACATTCCGTTTTCAGTAGGCTACACTGCTGGTATCTATTTCATCCTTTTATTCTTGCAGTCACTTCCTCGCCCTAGTGCCCGCCACATAGTGGGGCTTATTGGCAGTATAGGCTGGGCTATGGGTGTACGTATAGGTGGCTTTTTGCTGATAGCCTATTTACTACTATTCATATTTGTATACGCTGTGTACACCAAAAACACCAAGAGTGTTATTAATGCACGTATTGCCAAACAATTTACATTGGTGGCAATAGCTGGTTATTTGATAGCGGTGCTGTTTTGGCCATACGCACATCTAGGTATTATAGACAAACCTCTTGAGGCACTTAAAATAATGTCCAACTTCTTTGTGAACATTGGTATGCTATATGATGGCAACAAAATACTTAGCAATCAGGTGCCTTGGTACTACATACCACGTTACATCAGCTA
>CAMDNC010000092.1 GCA_945902755.1 Flavipsychrobacter stenotrophus | reverse complement strand
GGGCTATTTTGGATATTCATTGGGACGATTTACCTGAAGAAATGAAATTTGATTTATTGAAAGAAATAGGAAGATAGAGGCAAAAGACTAATTCTATACCTCTATTTATTAAACAATATCTTCAAATAAAAAGATGGCTTGCGTAGTTGGTCTCTGAGGTCAACATCTGCAAACATGCAACTGATGGTGTTTCTGAGCGATTCACTTTTTGATGCTTTGTTCACTACAAAGTTGAACAACCAAGGGTATTTGCAGAGCCGTTGTAGGGTGGCGCTTATTTTTAGTTCATCGCCCAGCCGTTTGTATAGTACGTCATCATAATTGGTCTTGAGAAAAGCAGCGGAGAAGTCATTATTTGGTAGTGCCTCCTTTATAGCCATTGCAGCCAGCATGCCACTGTACAGTGCATTGCCTATGCCCTCCCCGCTAAACGGGTCTACGAGTGCAGCAGCATCTCCCACCAAGATAAAATTATTGCCTGACATGGGTTGTCGCTCCATGGCAAGAGGTAGCCCCCAGCCTTGAATTTTGTCAACCAGTTTTGCGTTGGCAAATCTGGGTGCAATTTGCGGGTTGTTTTTTATAGCTGCCAGCATCTGCTCTCTCAGGTTTATTTTTTTATTTCTTATCACTTCTGATAGTATGCCCACACCCACGTTAGCTTGCCCATGCGGTAGCGGAAAAATCCACAGGTAGCCTGGTAGCATTTCGGGTAGGAAGTGTAGCTCTATAAAGTTGTCATGGTGCATATTTGTTACACCTTCGTAATAGGCTCTAAGTCCTACAGCGTATGTTTTGGGCGTTGTGCTGTCGCTCAAAAACTGTTTGCGAACAATACTTTTATCGCCATCAGCACCTATTATCACTGGTGCTGTTATTGTGTGTGTGTCGCCATTGCAGTTCATTGTCACTGTTACTTTGTTTTCACTGTGCAGTATGTTGTCAATTTTAGCTTTTTGGTAGATAGTGCAGTGTGGTGATGCCATTTTGCCAAAAAGAAAATTGTCGAGAAAAAGTCTAGGTACTGTAAAGCCAGGTGCTTTGCTATCCGTTTTTCTATAAGGCGAAAATGGAATATCTAGTGGTTTGCCATTAGGAGCTACAAAGGTGATACCCCATGAGGGTAGGAAGTCTGTAGCTTGTGCCAGTATCTCTGTCATCCATTCAGGGTTGGCACGGTTGATAACCAATGCGGTTTTGCCACTGCATGCATCACCACATACCTTGTCTCGAGGGAAACTCTCTTTGTCGATAACTATGTGTGGGATTCCAAATTTGGTAAGATAAAATGATACACCTGCGCCGGCTGGTCCTGCGCCTACAATAATTACCTTGGTATCTGTATGAATATTGTTCATTTTCCTTCAGTGCTGTCAAATATAGCCTACCTACTTAACTTCTGCGCTGTTGGAATAGAAGAAATTGTTTTGTGCTGCTAACACATTGACTTTTAATACAGTTTAAATGATAAATTAATTCTCATTAGCAATTCGCTAACTACCACTAATATTAGTTTTGTATACTTTTGTTGGTATTGATAATTGTTCTGTGAGAATACTATTAGTGTTTTTGTTGCTCTTTTTTAGTTTGCGAAGCTATTCTCAGCTTCAAGGGCAGGATTTTGTCGATTCTTTGCTGAAACAGTTGCCAAAAGTTCAAGAAGATAGCAACAAAGTAAAATGTTATCAGCTATTGGCTAATGCATACAAAACCATAGACCCTAATGCAGGTATAAAATATGGCCAGTTACAGCTCGATTTAGCAAAAAATATCAACTCCCAAAGGTCTATAGCATCTGCATATGATCAGTTAGGATTAAACTATTATCATAAATCTGATTACACTACTGCACTCGAATATTTCAACAAGGCATTAAGTACTGTTTCGTTAGTGAAGCATCCTGAGTTGTATTGTAGCATCATAAGCCACATAGCGGTAGTATACCAAGAGCTAGGCAATCATGACAAGGCTTTGGAATACAATTTGCAAATATTGGAGTACGACAAGAACGAAGGGAAATATTCTATAAATGTAGGTTGTGACTATGGAAATATCGGTATCATCTACATGCAAAAAAACGATTTGGAGAAATCTCTAGAGTATGCATTTATGTCTTTAGAGGTTTTCAAAAAACTGGAAGATAAAGATGGCATAGCGCACAATTATGGTAACATAGGGAACGTATACAAACGGCAAAGGAAATTCACGAAAGCACTGGAATCTATTAATGAATCTTCAAAAATATTTGAAGAGTTGGGGGACAATGCAGGCATAGCTATAAACCTTGGTAACATCGGAGGTATTTACTTGGAAATTGCGATCTATAAGGATTCAAATGTAATATTGCCTGAACCCCTACCTGTTGGCTCAAAAACATATTTTCTGCAAACAGCAATTAGTTACTTCAACAAAAGCATAGAAATCAGTAAGAAAATTGAGCAGCTTGAGAATATAAAGGAGTTCAGCTATGGATTGGTGGAGGCATATACTTTTCTGGGTAACTACAAAATGGCTTTTGAAAGCTATAAGCAACATATAACATTTAGAGATTCAATAACATCTACTGAAAGTAAGACACGTATAGCTAATTTGGAAACAGAAAGGGAGTTTATTATTAAAGAAAAAGAACTACAAATTGAGAAACTAGAAATTGAAAAAAAGAGGAACGAGCGCATCATTCTCATTATTACTGTCATATTATTGTTGATAATCATTGGTATAATAGTTCAGAAGTTTTTGCAACAAAAAAAGCGAAATGTAGTATTGGCGGTGGAGAAAGAAAAACATCTTGCTCATATCGCCGAGCAGAAAAAAGTAATGAGCAGTATATCTCATACACATGCTCACGAGGTAAGTGGTCAGGTATCTACTATACTTGGTTTGGTGTCGTTATTTAATAGTGAAGACTACACAGACCCGGATAATAAAACCATAATAGAAGGTATATCTCAAACCGCAGAGGTACTGGATATTGTGGTAAAAGACATGATAAAAGAGGAAAACCGCACAAATAAACCTAGTGAATAATAGGCAGACGTTTATTTTTTTCTATAAAAAACGAAGCCGTTTTTGCTACTCGTCATTTCTAGTTCAGGCATTTGGCTATACTTTATGCTGTCATTTATTTTGCTTATAAAATAAGTAGGTTTGTCGGTTTTGCCGTACAGTAGCCAGTGTTGGTTAGGTTCGGGTGTTTGCCTTCCGTCTTTATCAGTTCTCATGCCCTGATACTCTTTCGAGGTATACGGTCTTTTGTTTGTATAAAATAGATTGGCATAACTTTTATAACCCAATGGGTGTACATATACATCCTTATCTGCCAGGCTTTCAAAATATTCGATAGCTGCTCTTTGGGAGTAGGCTTCCACCTTGGGTGTAAAGTGGAGTATTGCTACCTGTATCATCACTATTTGTACGGCACATAGTATAGCCATTCCTTTCTTGAAGTTTGTGCGTATCATTATAACAGCTACCCATATACCCACTACATATAGCAGCCCCCATGCACTTTCGGCAATACTCCATTGCACATTAGCTCTTAGATTAGCTACTGCAAATTTGTCGGCAATGTAGGGTGTAAGTTCTGCCTTATAGATGCCTACAAGTGGAAGTGCCCCAATTACTAGTCCCAGAATAGTGCCAATACCCACTAGCATATATTTTACACTGTTTTGTATACGTTTGCCCTCGTTACTCATACGATATAGTTGCAACGCTGCTAAATAAGTAAGCGGGAAGTAACAGAGGGATGAGTAGTGGACGATTTTAGTTTTTACGATAGAGAATAAAATCAACACTACCCAAAATAGGATCCACATCCATTTTGTGAAATCATGAGGCATTTTTTTGCTATCGTGTCGTCTGTCGATATACTGAAATAGAAAAATGGATGCTGGAAAACAGCCTGCTAGTAGAACAATAAAATGATAAATGAAAGGGCCACCATGGTCGGAGTCTTCGGTGGAGAACAACCTAATTTGATACGTGACAAATTCGTTGAGAAACCAACTGCCATAGGTTGCGCCATGTACGCCCATGGTTACTGCAATCCATGTAAGAGCAGGCACAGCTGCCATCACTGACAGCAACAGAAGGTGCTTTGCCTTATAGCCATTAAGTCCTCGGTTTACCAAGATATAAACGCCCAAAGACAACATAGCTATAAGTATGGCAGCGGGGCCCTTGGTGATAGCTGCGATGCCCAAGAATAGCCCTGCAAACATTGCATTTCGCCATGGGGTAGGGGAGCTACGTAATAAATGAACCTGGACAAAAGAGAGGAAAATAAATAAGTTGAATGTAGGGTCAATAATTCCAGACTTGAAGTAGAGATGGGGCAACCAAGATGCTGCAAACATGAGTACCCACCATTGCCCAATTTTTTCATTCATTATTTTCTTTCCAGTATGATACACTGCAATTAGCGTAAGTATACCTACAATGGCGTTGGGCAAACGAGCAGCATAGGCACCAATACCTACCATCTTCATAGCCGCAACTTGCATCCAAATGAAAAATGGAGGTTTCTCCCAAAATGGCATAAAGTCTATTTGGGGTCTTAGGTAATCGCCTGTTACTATCATTTCACGGGCACACTCTGCAAAGTTTATTTCGTCCCAATCAAAAAGGTGTACTCCTCCCAAAAATGGAAGGAACAACAAAGCTGAAAATAGTATGATGATACCGTATCTGATGTAATGCTGCATGGTTATACTAAAAAAGTCATGGTTTCACACTTCAACATAAGCTTTAAAATTACAAATGTCGTGTAGCTGGCTCATAGCACAAAAACATACTCAATGAAATGTTTCATTCGTTGATTTTATTGAAAAAAGCGGTACACTTTTATGGCGTACCGCTTTAACAATTCACTGAGTTATTTTTGTGTAATTAGTGTATCATTTATCCTCCTCTACCAGTCTAAAGCCAAGATAGCGTTCTCTAGTATTTGGTAGATAGGCGGCGCGACGTGTGACAATGACTTCACTAGCTGTACTGGCAAAAGAACCACCTCTAATCACTTTTGATCGGCCTCCTACAGGGCCAGTAGGGTTTGTTACTGTATCTTTACTGCCATATCCGCTGGCATACCAGTCTGCAGTCCATTCTTCGGCATTACCGCAAAGATCATATATGCCTAATTTGTTAGGTTGTTTACGGCCCACTGGATGAACTCGACCATCAGCATTATTGACATACCATGCTATACTTTGAGGGCCTGCGCTTCTGCCGCTATATTTTTCACCTTTCAGTGTTTTTTCAGGTGTGCGTAAGTTTTTATTATTTTCTGAAGCGAGTACTTCACCAGCAGCAGTGCGAGGACGGCTGTACTTAGTAAGGCGTTCGTAATTACCTTCACGAGCTGCATATTCCCATTCCGCTTCTGTAGGCAGGCGATAGTTTTTGCCAGTGGTACTGTTAAGTTTTTTTATGAACTCTTGCACCTCATCCCAGCTTACATTAGTTACGGGGCATTCATCGCATTTGTAAAATGATGGATTTTCGTCCATCACTGCTTCCCATTGCTGCTGCTTTACTTCGTAAGCACCCATTTTAAAGTTGGCCAGTTGCACAGTGTGAGCAGGCTTTCTATCAAGCGCTTCATCGTCGCTACCCATATCAAAGAAGCCACCTTTTACCTTTACGGTAGCTATTTCTAGTGGTCCGCTAATGGTTTTGTTGTATTTTCTTTGGGCCATAGCAGGCTGCGCCAGCAGCAGCAATAACAAAGATGACCAACCAAATTTCATATGGTATCTGTTTTGTTTAGTGTTTATTAATTCATTTGTACCACGCTAGTGGGTGCTATATTGGCATTTCGCATTGCCACATTACGTGCTACACTTTGTGCCAACTCAGTAAATGCAGCCTTAGAAACAGGTTCATCATCTACCACTGCTGGTATGCCACTATCGCCACCCTCACGTATGCTTTGTACTATTGGTATTTCACCTAAGAATGGCAATTCGAATTGCTCTGCCATTTTTCTTGCACCACCTTTGCCAAAGATATAATACTTATTCTCTGGCAGCTCCTGCGGTGTAAAATAAGCCATATTTTCTACAATTCCGAGTATAGGCACATTGATTTGTGGTTGTTTAAACATCATAATGGCTTTGCGAGCATCAGCTGCAGCTACAGCTTGCGGCGTAGATACTATAACCACGCCAGTTACAGGTACTGTTTGTACCATTGTAAGGTGCACATCGCCAGTGCCAGGTGGCAAATCAATAATTAGATAATCGAGCTCGCCCCAGTATACATCCGATATGAATTGTTTCAGCGCAGAGCTCGCCATAGGTCCACGCCAAATCACTGCTTGCTTCTCATCTATCAGCAGGCCAATTGACATTGCTTTTACTCCATAACGCTCCATTGGTACTATCATCCCCTTGCCGTCTATTTCGGTCATTTTGGGGCGTTCATCGCGCATGCCCAGCATTATAGGTATGGATGGTCCATAAATGTCAGCATCCAGTAGCCCTACTGCTGCACCTTCTGCGGCCAAACCTAAAGCCAGATTTACTGATACAGTAGACTTTCCTACACCGCCCTTGCCCGATGCCACCATGATGATATTGCGCACACCTGGCAGTATTGATTTATTGTCTTTACGGTTGCTGTTTACGTTAGAAGTCATGTGAACTTTCACTATAGCTTCCTTATCTACCAATAGCCTGATGGCGTTTACGCAAGCCTTTTCTATCATTTCCTTTAGTGGGCATGCTGGAGTAGTGAGTATTACGGTAAACGAAACATTTTTTCCATCTATTGCTATATCCTTAATCATGTTAAGGGTCACCAGATCTTTACCCAAATCTGGCTCTTCCACCTGGCTTAGAGCCGCTATCACCGCTTCGTTTGTTATCATATAAACCTTTGTTAAAGTACGTTGGTCAAGGTGCAAAAGTACAATAAATCAGTCTTATTTTGTTGACCGTCACCTCTTTAAAATAATACATGAAATCGAGTTCTGTTAATGTAGAATACCGGTGGGTATGTTATATTTGATGGGACGTAACATTTAACTTTTATAATTCTTTGCATTTGAAACCATCTATTCATTTTTTGCTTTTTGCGGTATTGTTGTTTTTGTCAACTGTAAGTTCTGCACAGACAGGTTATGATAACATCATTCAGATCAATGGTGTAGTAATGACGGCTGATAGCCTTCGTGCTGTGCCCGGAGCTACAATTCTGGTAAAAAACAAAAACCGAGGCGTAGAGGCGGAATACAATGGTGTGTTTTCGCTGGTGTGTTACAAAGGGGATACGTTGGAGTTTAGTTGTATTGGATTCAGATCAAAGGACTTTGTGGTTTCAAAAGATTTACCAGGTCAGTATTATTCTATCATTCAACTAATGGTGCAGGACACCTTTTATCTGCCCGAAACTATCATTAAGCCTTTGCCATCTAAAGAGGCATTTGACTATGCCTTTAAATATTGGCACATTCCCAATGATCAATACGAATTGGCAAGAAAAAATACAGATGCCTATCTGTTGCGTATGTTAGCTTATTCGCTTCCTATGGATGGACATGAAGCACAGTCGCGCCAGTTGCAAAAACAAGCTCAAGATGCCGTTTATTATGGTCAGCGACCACCTATGAACATTCTGAACCCTATAGCATGGGGTGAGTTCTTTGAAGCGTGGAAACGTGGCGATTACCGTCGCAAAAATTACAACCCATACAGGGGTAGCAAATAGAGTAGGGTATCAGATAAATAAAATAAGCCAATTGCGTTGTGCAATTGGCTTATTTTGTTTTAGATATTTTACAGGCAATTAAAGCCATACATACACGTCATTTTCATCTAGTGGCACACCTATTTCCACATCGCTGATTCGTTCATATTCTACGTTTAGCACTATCCAGCTTTTTTCGTTTAGGTAGGTATCAAAGAAATCATATTTTTCTACCTGCCAGTTTTTTACAGCTTTCATAGGTCCCTCGAGTACTACTTTCACAGGTTCGTCTATCAGCAGTGCTCCATTGTAGGTAACAGCAGGGTTAGATGTTCTTATGTATCCCATTCGGTCATTGTCATGCTTGTAGAAGGTGAGCATCATACGCAGTGAATTGTACTGATAAATGAATTCATCTTCTTCATCGTCAGATACGAATATTCTGTCTGGCTCACCTAATTTTGCTATCACAGTAGTGGGCAGCATTCCAAATGTTAGTTCTCCTAGTCCCTTACCTGGTTTCAATTGCATGAGCCAAAATTATGGTTTTATGTTTGAATATTGGTGTGATGGAGGTGAAAAGGAAAGCGAGCGTAATTTTTTCGTTATGGGGTATGAACGTATTGTTTGTGTTGATGTGTATTGAAAATCACAATTGAATATTGTTATGGGTTTATATGATTTATAGTAATATTTAGCAGGGAAATAACCGAGATTGCAATCCATAGTATGCTAACTGCTTTTTTTACTGTAGTTAATTTTAGATTCATATAACTCATGAATCTATTGCCACCGAGGATATACAGCAGGAATATAGCAGCACAACCTAAAACATTAAACAATGAAAATGTTAATGCCGAATCGATTTTTATAAATGGTTTTAATTGGACGAAAGTGATAAGCCAAAATGGAATTTGTTGTGGGTGTACTATTATATTTATAACGCCACGAGATATATAATTGTCTTCTGTATTTTGTTTGATGGTTTTTTGAACACCAACCAGCATCCATATACCAATTGCTAAGGTAAATAAGCAACCAATGACAGTTAGGTAAAGCATAAGATCTGTGTTCTTGCTAAAAAAATTGAAGAACAACAATGAAAAGTAACAATATGCAAATTCGAATGTGAGGGCAAGAAGGAAAATTAGAATTAATATAGAATGTCTTTTTTGAAGGTGTAGCTCCATCATCATCATATTGATAATGCCCGGTAACACATAGCCATAAAAACCTATCAGAAAAGCTATAACTGGCATATCAATTTGTATTTTGTTTGTATGCAAGTTCTTTTTTTCTGAGTATTCTATATTCTTTGTAAGACATAAATTCTGCCCCGTATTTTTTATTATGTTGCGCTATTTCAAACATTTTTTTATAATGCCACATCAGCGTTTTTTGTGCTTTTAAAAAAGAAAATTTTGGATCATATATGTGGGCGGGTTCAGCACCGGATCCGTTTAGTTCTAAGATATACATGTTCTTTCCTTGCTTAAGGTCTTCTATACTAGATGTTCTAATGTCGAACCGTCCGTAATAGAACCCATCTATTGACTTGCTTATTTTTTCGAATACGGCCAACAACTGGTCGTCAACAATGTGTCCGTAGTCTCGAAATTCGGTACCAAGTACATGATTGCCATATGGCACTAAAAGCTTTGCTTCTCCTTGAGGAAGCACATTTTGTAATTCATTTTTCAATGTTACAAACAATTTTTCTTTTTGAAGGTAAGCTCTGTCTTTGTTAATAATTAATTCTTGTATTGTGGATCTGCCATCTCCGACAATACTCAAAAGTTTTTTGTATGTTACGGATGTGATTTTCCCAGTATGTTCAAGCGGATGCCTAACATAAAATACACTTAACTCAATGGGGTAATCGATATAACCTTGTATAAGGTATGTGGCAGGTGCAGACTCTAAATAAGTTATCAGGTCTTGCTGACAGTTTATTTTCTTTACTTTCCATCCTCGCTCACCTCTGTCGGGTTTTGCAATTACCGGAAAATTTATTGAGTTCACGTTCATTTTAAACATCACTTCGTAGATAGATTCTTTGTTGGTTGCGAGTATAGTAGTGGGGTATAAGTGAGGGGGGATACCTTCAAATATTTTCCATTTACTTTCAAAGAACATACCACCCGTTTCGATTCCAGGATTGGCAGCAGAAAAGAAGAAAAATGAACGAGCTTTGACTGATAGATATACGTAGTATAAATAGGTGGGTAAATAAACAACAGACATTGGCCAATATTCCCAATTGAGCAATCTGATTTTGAATCGACGCAATGAAAACATACTTTATTGTGTAGTAATTTTAATCAGCAAACAGATCACAGCTCAAGTAGTCATTGGAAATAGTATCGTTTATAAAATCATGATAGCTAAGACACAAATACTGGTTGTTAACTTCTATGTATGATAGACTTAGTGTTTTTACTTTTTCATTACGATTAATTAAGAATCCATTTTCTGGATCATCATTGGATTTAAAGAAATTCAATAGTGATTCCTCGGTTATTGCATCACTGTTTTCGATCATTTTTTTAAACAACTCTTCTCTGAAATTTTTAGCAATTGGAGTGTACAAGGTAGAAGATGAGAATATGTGGCATGAAAGTTCATTTAATCTCAGTTTGTGTTTTTCCTTTCCATCCCATACTAGTTGAAACAACATATCTTCTGTGTAAACTACTAAGCTAAAGGGTTCAATGTCATTCAATTCCATCATCATCCATTCGAAAATAGGAGTTTCATTTTCAAGGAGTTCTTTTACTATCAAACCTCTACTTTTTTTGTATTTAGAGTGCTGCTCGTGTTTTACGAATCCGCCATTTAGCAAAATTATAACATTGCCTTTGTTGTTTATTCCCACCCACGAGCCTCCACCCATGGGGTCTGTAGGAGATATATAAGTAGTAGTTTCAGCAATAAAAGTCGTTGGGGTTGAGACGGTGTGCCTATTGGGATTTTCATCTCTAAGTGAAGCAAATATCTTCTTGTTGATCTGAGGTATGTATATTACTGTGCACATGACTCGTCGAGTTTCAGATTGGAAATATTTTGCTTGTATTGTATTGTTGAATAAGCTAGTCCGAAGTTATCGTCTACATTTTCAGCAATATTTAGTTCGATCAATGCGGACTTAATAATAGCAAGGTGATGGATGATGTGTTCCGTATTGTAAACTATCTCTCTGAAGTAATTTGTAGATACTTCGAATTGTCCATCACAAACTAATAATAGCGGTTTGTCTGTTTTTGTTAGCTGAGTTTCAATGATTGGAATTTTTTCTAAAAGTATATTTTTGTTTTGTTCCAGATTTAAGTTTCTGGTTCTGTTTATGTAATCAACTGTTCCTGTTTGATAGCCCTTAACTATGCATTCTAGTAATTCTACGATATGCCTGCTATGACCACCAATTGTAGCACCACTTAAGCAATGGATAGGAGTAGTGTAACTGCTTGGAGAAATGTTGGAAAGAACTTTTGTGAGATAATTTAATTGTTCGGTGAGTTGTTTGAAAATCATACTAAATCTATTGATATTGATTTAAAAGTTGAATGCTATCTCTGGAGAAACTATTATGCTTCTTGTTAGTCCATCGGGTCTATTGTCTCTCACCACAAAAGGTCTACCGGTGATTAAACCAAATGAAAACTTGTTTTTCTTGTACCAAATCCCCAACAGAGCATTTACGGTTAAACCTTCGGAACCCACTATTGTTTCGTATTTATTGTTTGTTGTATTTAAAAACTGGTCTCTTTTCAGATGGTATATTGATAATATACTGGTACTTATAGTTAGGTTTTTAATTGCACTGATATTGTAGCCCACCTTCAATAGGACGTCTGAAGAACGTTTGAGCTGATAAGATGGTGGGTAAGAGTCGGTATTAAAATTGGTAAATTTCAGTCTGTCATACTTATTGTCGTTGTTAGTGGTTAATGGTTGTTGGTAACCAGTGCTTACTACCCATTTATTATTAGACAATGTTACACCTGCTATTGCATCAAAAGTACCCAGAGAACTTTGATATTGCATAGGTAAGGGCAGGTTATTGATTTCGATATCAGAATTTGATAATGGAATTTTAATGCCGAATGTTCCGCTTAGTTTCCATGAGTTGTTCAACTTTTTGGTAGCAACTACGTCAAGGAGTAAATCGCCGGGACCAGAAACAGAGCCAAGATTTCCTGAAGCATAATTACCGTTTATTTTTGCTTGAAATACAAAGTTCTTTCTTATCAGTCTATCATATTGCAAATACCATGTGGAAACAAAAACATTGTCATCACCAACACCATTGTTTACAATAACACTTATTGTGTTATTGGACGAGTCACTGTCTGGTTTGTGTTTTAAGCTGCCAACAGAACAGAAGCCGGCGTCACTGCATCCTTGTGAAAAAGTAGTTTTTCCGGTAAGGATTAGGATAATGAGAAAAGCGAGTTTTTTGATCATTTTTTTAGTCTGTTTAAAAGTGTTATTCCTTCTTTTCTATGAATTAATGATACTGCTACGCAGCAAATCAACACTATGTTAGCATATAAAAATAGCTGCCCACCATCACCTGCAGACTCGATACCTAGAACAAAAATATGAGAAGCTATTGCGCCAAGCATTAAGCCAATACCTAAAAAGCTGCCTATAAACACGGTGGCCGGGATAAGAATCAGAATTCCTGCGACTAGTTCAATAACTCCGGTTCCTAATCTTCCCCAAGGCTCTACACCTAGTTTGGTAAACAACGTTACTGACTCAGGGTGAGCAGTGAATTTGAAGAAAAGAGTCTGAAGTAATATGACCGCAGCTACAATACGCAGAAGCCAAGATATAATTGTGATTAGTTTCATTTTGGTGTTGAATTTTGAGATTAGTGATAAATTTTTGCCCAGTTTTTGTCTGCAGATATTTTCAGTTTTGTTTCATCTTTGTTCCATTTTATAAGTGTGTTATTGGTCCAAGTGTGATAGAATAGATATAGTTTGCCTTCTACTAACTTGAAAGTTTCAGGGTCTATTTCTACTTTTTCGCCGGTACTTCCCATAGCATAAGCACACCAACCACCGTATTGTGGTTCATAAATAGCTGGGTTCTTTTGAAATTGGTCTTTGTTGGCTTGTGAAGACAGGTGGTAAATTATTCCATTAGCATTCACAGAATATTCTTTTTTACCCTTCACTGCTTTTTTTTGATTGAAATAAGCGACTGGGTCATAGCCCATTATTGCTATTCCTTTCTCGACGTTGTAATGCTTTAACCTCGTTTCCTGCTGAGCATGCGCAGAAGCACACAGAAGTAGTAGAAGAATGTGGTAAAGCAACATTTTTATTTTAATCATCGCTATCAGTTTTGTTACTGCAAATAGCGCATAATTATCAGTCACTTACAATGTTATAATTTCCCTTTAAGTGGTATATATTTCCTGAATTTGCTAATTGGAGACTGTATATTGTTGTTTATTTATCCTTCCGTATGCTCTTTCTTGAGTTCCGTGGGGGTTTTTTGAGTGTTTCCCTTGATGAATTTGCTGAAATGCGACACATCTTCGAAACCTAATTCTGTTGCTATTTCTTTTATTGATTTGTCGGTGTAGTATATCAATCGTTTAGCTTCAGTAACTACTCGTTGATGAATAATAGCTAGCGGGGAGTATTTGCTATATTGTGCAAATATATTTGAGATTGTCTTTGGTGATTTGTGTAATAAAGCTGCGTAGAACTTTACTTGTTTTTCTTTCCTAAAGTGTATTTCAACTAGTAGGTTGTATTGTCGTAATAGATTGAATTGATCTTCTATGGGTTCAATAATAATGGCCTGTTTTTTCGATAGTCTTGTTGTTTTTATGATTAACTGAACGAGAAGCATGCGTAGCATAGAAGTTTTGATTTCCTCTTGATTGAGGAATTCTTCGGTCAAATTGTTGAAAATTTGTCTCATTCTATCCTGTTCTGTTTCATCAAGCGCAATGAACATAACAGGATTTGGTCCAAAGAAAAGGTATCCTACACAGCCTACCTCTGCATCATGATTTACAATACAGTAAAATTCTCTGTTGAATTGTACAGCAATAATGTCTTCAGGATTGCTAAACCTAAAAGATTGGTTGAGCATCAGTGGTATGATAGAGTTGCTTTTGAATGAATAAACCACTTCGTCTATTGTTACCTCCTGATCTTTACCTGTGTTCCACGCGATAGTGTGAAAATTGTAGTCTTTTGCCTGATTATAGTAATTTACTTGTAATGTTATTTCCTCTTTTATTAATCTAAAAACTCCTTCCCCTGACACTTCTTTATACTCTAATATCATAAAATACTAGTTTCTATTTTTGTTTAACAATCAGGCTTTTGTGCAAAATTATGAAAGGTATGCAAATTAGTTACGTCCATTATTGCAGTGATGTAAATATACGATAGAATGCCAACCTTGGTTCTATACTATTGTCAACAAAGTCTTAAACAAACAGCTTTATGTCAAGCGTGTCAACCTTTGTATTTGCAAAGAACAAAAAACCAATAATTACAAAAAGTATAATATTCTGACATGTATTCGGTAAAACTTAACGGCAAATGGGGATACCTCAACAAACAAGGAAAAACAATTATTCCTCATAAGTTTGATAGTGGTGGAGAATTTTCGGAGGGTGTAGCTGTAGTAAAGTATGAAGGTAAATGGGTATGCATCAACACTCAGGGAAGCATACTTGTGCAGCTGGGTGAG
>CAMDNC010000091.1 GCA_945902755.1 Flavipsychrobacter stenotrophus | reverse complement strand
GTGATAGTGTTAACAGCCAGTACCACATAGCTACCTGAAACTGTTTGAAGACCGAAATCAATTGGGAAACCAGTACCAGCTATCAATGAACCAGTAGCAACAGAGCCATTATACAATTGATAATCTATACCTGGAGTAGAATTGTCGAGAGAAATATTTACACCATCTTCACCAGCACAAAGGCTACCACCACCAGTGATAGTGTGAGCCATTGGCAATTCGTTGATTATAATCGGAGCTGTACCTATCATTGCGATATCGCAACCAGTAGTGTTATTAGTAGCAATTACAGAATAAACGCCTGCAGCAGACTGTATACCGAAGCTAAGATCGCCACCGTTACCAGCAAGAGGAGCGCCTATTGCTACACCGCCACGATATAGTTGATAAGAGATACCTGTATTAGATGAAGATATGCCAACTGGCAAACCTGCTCCACCAGCACAATACTCACCGCCGCCTGTAACTACATATTCAGTAGGTAATGCATTGATAGAAATAACTGCAGAACCAGACATATAAGTTGTGCAACCAGTAACATCGTTAGTAGCTGCTATTCTGTATGTACCAGCATCAGTGTACATTCCAAAGTTTAGTTCAGTGCCAGTACCAGCAATGGCAGAGCCAACTGGAATAGCGCCGTTGAATAATTGATAAGTGATACCAACATTAGAATTGCTGAGGATTATAGCAAGACCAGCATCACCAGCACAATAGCTGCCCGTACCTAGAACTGTGTAAGCGGTAGGTAGTGCATTAATAGCTACGATAACGTTGTTAAGCATAGTATTAGTACAGGTAGTAGAAGTGTTAGTAGCCATTACTACATAGCTACCAGCACCAGTTTGATTACCGAAATTAATTGCAGAGCCAGTGCCGCTTACTGCAGCTCCAACTGCTGTGGTACCGTTGTACAACTGATAGTTGACACCGTTTGTAGAAGAAGCAAGACCTATTAATACACCAGCATCACCCGCACAATATGTACCACCACCTGTTACAGTTTGTGCTGTTGGACGAGGATTAACTGTGATTGTAACAGAAGAGTTCATACCTCTTTCGCAACCAGTCGTAGTGTTGATAGCTGTTACGCTGTAAACGCCAGCACCAGTTTGCATACCGAAACTGATGGCGCTACCAGTACCTGGTACAGGGGCACCTAATGTTGTAGAACCATTATATAATTGATAAGCAACACCAGTATTAGAATTATTGAGAGAGACCAATGCACCTGTGCTACCCTCGCAGATAGTACCACCACCTGCTATTGTGTGCAGTGTAGGCAATGCATTGATAGCTACTACTGCAGTTGCAGACATTGCGTTAGAGCAAGACGAACTTAAGCTAGTAGCGAGTACTGAGTAAGTACCAGGAACAGTAAACAGACCGAAATCTAGCGCATCTCCAGTACCTAAAACAGGAGATGAAGCGATAGCGGCACCGTTGTACACCTGATAACTAGTACCAGCCAAAGAACTAGTGAGACCTATTGACACACCAGCACCGCCATTACAATAGCTTCCACCACCGGTTACGGTGTAAATAGTAGGCAATGTGCTGGTTGTAATAACTGCGCTACCGCCCATGTTATTTGAGCAGGCAGTAGCCGGGTTGAAACCTATTACAGTATAATTGCCAGTAGATGTAAAGACACCAAAGTTTAACGAAAGACCTGTACCAGAAACCAAAGCACCTACTGGAACTGTACCATTGTACAACTGGTAGGCAATACCTGGAGTAGAGCCATTAAGACCAACATTTACACCAGTGCCACCGATACAATAATTTCCACCACCTGTAACTGTAAATACTGACGGTAGTGCATTAATAACTACTGAGGAACTACCAGTCATACTACTAGTACAAGCAGTGAGTGTGTTGGTAGCTGTAACATAATAATTACCGACTGTGGTAATTGTGCCGAAATCAATAGCAGCACCAGTACCTACTACTGGAGAACCTACAGGCAACAGGCCATTTGTCAATTGATAAGAAATACCTGTATTAGAGCCGCTTAGGCCAATGTTAACACCAGTAGACCCTGCGCAATAGCTTCCACCACCTGTAAGAGCGTAAATAGTGGGCGCTGGATTTGTACCTACTGTTGCATTGCCAGTCATATTGTTGGTACATCCAGTTGCAGGATTAGTAGCAGATACTACATAAGTACCAGTGGTAGTAAATGTACCAAAGTTGATAGCACTACCAGTACCAGGCACTGCACTACCAACAGTAGTAGCACCGTTGTATAACTGATAATTAATACCAGACACCGAACTACTCAAACCAACACTTACTCCGGTAGCACCATCACAAAATGTACCACCACCCGTAACTGCCTGAGCAGTTGGTAAAGGATTGATAGAAATTGAAGCTGAGCCAGACATATTGCGAGTGCAAGACGAAGTAGCATTAGTAGCGACAACAGTATAAACACCAGCACCTGTTTGTAGACCAAAGCTAATAGCTGCACCAGTACCAGTAATGGCAGTGCCTATAGCAGTTGCACCATTATAAAGTTGATAATTTACATTGCTTTCAGAACCCGTAAGGCTTACGCTAACACCTGTACCTGCATCGCAATAACTTCCACCACCAATTACACTGTACACAATCGGTAAAGCATTAATAGAAATGGTAGCAGTACCAGTCATAGCGCGCGTACACAATGTAGTGGCATTAGTAGCAATTACAGAATAGGTACCAGCGGTTGTTTGATTACCAAAACTGATAGCAGAACCTGTACCGGCCACAGGCAGACCCACTGGAGAAGAACCGTTGTACAACTGATAGTTGATACCAGTAGTAGAACCGCTCAAGCTAACATTGATACCGGCACCACCTGAGCAGTAACTAGTACCTGTAGACGTAATATTGAATAATGTAGGGAGTGTGTTTACAGTAATCATAGCACTACCTGACATAGGAGCAGTACAACTTGTGATACTGTTAGTAGCTTGTACAGTATAAGTACCAGCAGCGGTGATTGCACCAAAACTAATAGCAGAACCAGTACCAGATATAACACTAACCAACGAAGCACCATTAAATAAGCTATAGTTAACACCTGAAGACGAAGAACTGAGCCCTACTGCAATGCCTGTTCCACCAGCGCAATAACTACCAGTTCCTGTTACAGGATAAGAAGTAGGTAAAGAATTGATACCAATAGCAGCACTACCACTCATGTTGTTAGAACATCCAGTAGTAGGATTGAGCGCAAATACAGTATAAGTACCAGTAAGCGTTTGAACACCAAAACTTATAGGAGAGTTAGTGCCAGCTACGTCAGTGCCTATAGCAGTAGCACCATTGTACAAAGAATAGTTGACACCAGTAGCAGAACCACCCAAGCCAATAGCAACCCCAGTACCACCCGAGCAGTAGTTACCTCCACCAGTGACTGGATAAATGATAGGCAGTGTATTTACAACTATCGTGGCAGAACCAGACATAGTAGCTGTGCAGCCTGTAGAAACATTTGAAGCAAGTACTGTATACAAACCAGCTTCAGTCTGTATGCCAAAATTTAGAGCAGAACCATTACCAGCAATTGAACCACCCAATGGCACTCCTGAACGATACAATTGGTAATTGACACCTGACTGAGAATTGCTTAGAGTAACAGCAAGACCGGCACCACCGATACAATAGTTACCACCACCGCCTACAGTAAAAACAGTAGGGGTAGGGTTAATGACTACAGAAGCAGAACCGGACATATTAGCCGTGCAGGTAGTAACAGCATTAGTAGCGCGAACGGTGTAAGTACCAGCGGCAGTAAAAGTACCAAAGCTAATAGAAGCCCCAGTGCCAGCCACAGTACCACCCTCGATACTAGAACCATTGTAAAGTTGATAATTGACACCAGCTGTAGAACCATTGAGATTAACCGTAACACCAGAACCACCACCACAATAAGCACCACCACCACTTACAGTAAACACGGGAGGTGTAGCGTTTGAAATTACAGTAGCACTTCCAGTCATATTAGTAGAACAACCGCTACCATTAGTACCAACCACTGTATAGATGCCAGTAGCTGTAATGCTACCGAAAGAAATTGCTATGTTAGTACCTGCTACAGGAGAACCTACAGCGGTAGCACCAGTAAATAATTGGTAGTTGACACCAGCTGAAGAGCTAGCAAGGCCCACAGCTACACCAGTACCACCAGAGCAATATCCTCCACCTCCAGTAACAGCAAAAGCCGAAGGAACAGTGTTTACAACAACAGTTGCACTACCGTTCATGCTTCTGCTACAACCTGTAGCGGTGATAACTGCGGAAACAGTATAGGTACCTGCCGCTGTCATGTTGCCAAAGTTGAGTGAGGCGTTTGAACCACCAACAGTACTAATAGTAGAAGAACCATTGAAAAGTGTGTATTGAACACCAGTGCTACCAAAACTGAGACCAACTGCACTGCCTGACCCGCCGGCACAGTAGCCACCACCACCAGTAACCGTGTAAGCCGTAGGTAAGGGATTAACCACTACCGACGCACTACCAGACATGTTAGTGATGTTAGCAGTACTAGGATCTGCTATGACAGTATATATACCTGCTGATGATTGCAAACCAAAAGCAATGGGAGCACCTGTACCTGCCACTAATCCACCTACTGGAGATGCACCATTGTATAGCTGATAGTTGACACCTATATCGGAACCGCTAAGATTCACTGCAACACCGGATCCGCCGGAACAATAGCTGCCGCCACCTGTTACTGAATAAACAGTAGAGGCAGCAAATGCACCTGCACTACATCCTAGAAAGATAAGTACAATAGCCGTCAGCTTTAGTAGGAGATTTCTTTTCATACAAATTAATTTAATAATGGCAAATTTTAAGCTAAATTTTCACTTTTTTTATAATCAACTCCAATCAAAATACAAAGAACACTTTTGTTTCTTGAATTTACGAAGGTAAACGCCTGTGTGTGATGTGCTGTCGTGCGGACAATCACCTCAGCTATTAGCAAACCTTAAGCAAACACGCATAAAAGTAACAAAATTTTAAGACTGCAAAATAACACAATTAATGAGTTGCTATAACTAGAGACAGACCTTGTTAAAAGACCACTTTTACAGACAACGTCAATTATGTGGTTAATTCAATTTTCTTCCTGATATTGTTTTACCATTTCCGGCGTTAGTTTTCATGCCAGAGCGAGGTCTTTTGATCATCAGTTTTACTTCGCCTGCGCTTCCACACCCGTCGCACTCAGCTTTATAAACATTACCATCGTAGTTTACATCAACAACACCATTGTACCAATTAGATCCCTGCAACATGAAATTTTCGTTGGCATAAATAGCTGCAAAAACAAAAGCATTTTGGGGTGCATCAAAGCTGATATACAAACTATCGCCCTTTACGCGTTCGCACACACCGGGTGTGAAGGCTGGGATTGTAATTTCCGTTACATCCTGAACGTTGTCGTAAGTAATGGTACCTTGATTGATAACACCAGATGCAGAGGGAGCAGTACGCCTAAGAACAATGGGCCTATCTGTATAAAATTGCACTTTTTTAATATCTGCTCTATCCTGTTCAAGTCTGAATTTAAGCGACTTTGTAAAAGGTAAATAATCAGACGGATTAATCACATTTGATGTAACCGGAGCATTGGTATACACTTTTTTGTTGCATGCAGAAAACAAAGCCATACATAAAAGCGGAGCAAAAACAAGTATCATTTTTTTCATGAAACGCATGTTAAATTTTACAGAAAGACGAACTAGTTGGGCTTATGGACTTGCTATATTACTAATAGTTTTTGAGAAATTATATCATATTGCACAAAAAAAATTTCAGAAGAATCCGGAAAGTTGTTAAAAAGAAGAAAATCCAAGGTTAATTTAAAATTATTTTTGATTACAAATTATAATAACATAATTGTCTACTCTGTAATTTCAGCGGGTATTAACAGAAAGTTTATACACATCACTAGCAATATTTAATATGAAAAACACAAGTTCAGGGAACAAATAATGTTGGACATTTTGCGAACACGGTCAATGCATGGCAGTATGAAATATTTGTATGGTACTGTTGACGAACAAAAAAATAAGTTAAAAAGATATGACGATAAACAACTGTGCATCAACAAACTTACCTTTATAGTTGTATAGTGTTAAGCTATACAATATTTACATGTACGTACATACATTTACAATATGAGACTAGAAGATGCAATAAAATCTAACCGGTTTTCAGACGAACGTCATAAAGCATCGGTGAACTTAATATACACAGCATACTGGTTGAAGTACAACTTCAGTAATATAATGAAGGAATGTGGTTTAACGATGGAGCAGCACAATGTGTTGCGCATACTGAATGGATCGCATCCAACAGCTTTGTGTGTAAAAGATATCGGATCGAGGATTATTGAGAAAAGCTCAAACGTACCGAGAATAGTGGATAGGCTGGTAGCGAAAAAGCTAGTAGAGCGAGTGCAATCGAAAGAAGACAAGAGGGAAACACTGATTTCGCTAACTGACAAAGGAAGAGAACTAACACAAAAAGCAAGAACAACAGTAGACGCTCACACAAAAAAGTTGGTAAACCTGAGTATTGAAGAATCTACACAGCTCAATGCATTGCTGGAAAAGCTTAGAGAACCCATATCAGAGTAATAACAGAGATTTAATTCTGAGCAGAGGGCATAAAACTAATTTTGCTGAAACTATTAATTTTTAATCATTTTATAAATAGACACATGGCAACTATAACTTGGGCATTAGAGCCCTCACATTCTGAAATAACCTTCAAAGTAAGGCATATGATGATCAGTAATGTAACTGGTCAGTTCAAAAAATTTGAAAGTAAAGTAGAAACGACCGATGATGATCTTACTACTGCAGATGTTACTTTTAGTGCAGATATCGACTCGATATCTACTAACAATGACCAACGTGATGGCCATTTGAAATCCCCTGATTTTTTTGATGCAGCTACATACACTCAGCTAGTATTTGAAAGCACTGAAATGGAAAAAATAGGTGATGACACCTACAAACTTCATGGCAACCTTACTATGCGTGGTGTTACTAATACTATTGCATTGGATGTAGAGTTTGGCGGTATCATCAAAGACCCATTTGGCTACACTAGAGCAGGCTTTACAGTAACTGGTAAAGTAAACCGTAAAGACTACGGACTAAACTGGAGCGCACTAACTGAAGCAGGTGGATTAGTGGTAAGTGATGATGTGAAATTTGAAGCTCACATGGAGTATGTGAAAGCATAAGAATTGCGGGAAATGTTATTTTTTTAGGAGGGTGCGCTACGAGCGCACCCTCTTTGTTTGTAGTTGTAAAAAAAACCGAACACAATATTCATTGTGTTTGTTACTTTTGCAGCGCATAGGTTTCTACCCTCGGGTAGAATTAAAAGGGAATCAGGTGAAAGACCTGAACATTACCCGATGCTGTGAGCTCCTTTAAAAGAGTCGTTTTGCAACCTGTATTGCCACTGCCCTCATAAAACAGGGTGGGAAGGCCGCAAAAAGATGGAGCAAGTCAGAAGACCTGCCTACGCTACCCGTTAATAACGGGGCTTATCGCTGCTTTCGGGAACAAAGGCACAGATGAGACGAAGGTGGGCTACGCCTGTTTTTTTCTATATCTGATTTTCAACCCAAGGCTGCACAGTAAAAATTGTTTTCACGAAAACCAATTTCTATATGCGCAGAGTTACACTCTTTTTCACAGCACTTGTACTGGGTACAACCGCTGTAAGGGCACAGACAGTTGCCACATTCGAAGCATTGAGCCTGGCTCATGCCGACACCTTCTACACCAACTATACCGCTCCGGGTGCAGATGTAGGATTCAATAACGGACTTGTTAGGTTTCCGTGTGTTTATGATACCTCATTTGGAGGAGTGTGGCAAGGAGGGTTTGCCTATTCTAACATGACAGATAGCATAACAAGTGGATACTTAAATGGCTATTCTGCTAAAGCAGGTATAGGCCACAATGGCTCAGAAAAATATGCTGTGGCTTTTTGCTCAGATCCGGTAACATTTGCTAACCAAGCAAAAGTGAAATTAACTGGCACAGCAATGGGCCATCCTGTGAAGGGATTCTACATCACCAATAACACGTATGCGTACAACAGTATGAAAGATGGTGATTTCTTTGCAAGGAAATTCAGAAATGGTGACTGGTTTAAGATAATAGCGAGAGGTTATTACGATGGCGTACTAAAGTCAGACAGTGTAGGGTTTTATCTTGCCAACTTCTTGCAGCCAGACTCCGCTAACAACTATATAGTGAAAACATGGGAGTGGTTCGACCTACTGCCGTTAGGTAAAGTTGACAGCCTAGTTTTTACATTGTCTTCCACCGATAATGGTTCATTCGGTATGAATACACCATCATACTTCTGTTTGGATGACTTTACTACTTACGAAACATTTGACACCACTACGCCACCAACATCAGTAGTTGCTACTGGTACAGCAGTAATAAAAATGTATCCTAACCCGGCAACTAATAGCCTATATGTAGATATAGCAGATAATAGTGCCAACAGCATATGGATTAGTGACCTGAGGGGAAACGTAGTAACCAATATAACTGCTGCGGTACAGCATAATGAAATAAATATTTCATCTTTGCCAGCAGGTGTTTATCTGGTACAGGTAAACAGCAAGGACAAAAAAGCAGTAATGCGATTTGTGAAACAATAACAAGATACCTACTTGCATGCAGGTACCAACCTGTATGCAAGTATCTAATAAAAGAGAATGAAAAAAATAAGCACCATCGCACTGTTATTACTGCATTTAACAACAAAAGCACAGTATGCTCCACAAGCAGGATTGAGCGGTAGTACAGCCATAAGTGCAACTAGCACAGCGATAGATGGCTGGGCAAATACCTGTACAGTGCAAAGAGGCTACATAGACATAGCGAACCCCACGCTAGGCAGAGTGACAGGTGGTGAAGAAGTAAACGGTACCAATGCCGCCGATGGTGGCATTTTGTGTTTTGGCGACAGTGGTGTGGCTACGCTGACATTTCCTGCTGCGATTTATAACGGCGCAGGGCCAGATTTTGCTGTGTTTGAAAACGGATTTACTGACCCAGCAAATGGAGCAATGGCTTTTCTGGAACTGGCATTTGTAGAGGTAAGTTCTGATGGCATAAACTATTTCAGATTTGAGGCAAACTCTAACACCCCTACTAACACTCAAATACCGGGATCGGGTGTGTATATGGATGCTTCGCTTATAAATAATCTTGCTGGCAAGTATGTGTCGCAATACGGAACTCCATTTGACCTAGAAGAACTAAAAGACAAAACAGGACTAAACGTAAACAACATCACCCATGTGCGGGTGGTAGATGTTGTGGGTGCAGTGGGCGCACATAGCTCAAGAGATAAGGATAACAATATCATCAACGACCCCTATCCTACCAATTTCCCAACTGGTGGTTTTGACCTAGATGCTGTAGCCGTTTTGCATATGAATGCTGTAGGTGTGACAGTATCAGAAAACAAGCTACTGGTAAGTGTGTATCCCAATCCTGCGACTGACTACATAACTATAAACATACCTGAGTTTAACAACAGTGATTATTACATTAAAATTGCTACCATTACTGGCAATACCATACTGTCTCAACTAGTGAACGTAGCTACTACAACTGTATCCATAGCAGACTATCCTGCTGGCATATACTACATATCTATCAGCAACAATAACGGACAAACATGGGTAGGCAAGGTAGTAAAACAATAATACTCCTGCTCACCACTCTGCTGGCAGCCTGCGTAAAGGACGCTCCAAAGCCCAATATAAAAATTGTGAGCACTAATGGCAGTGTGTATATAGTATGCGAAGGCAACTTTGGTAATGGTGATGCTACCCTCTATAACTACAACATAGTAACAGATAGTGTAAACGGAGACTTATACAAAACCAATAACAATACTGCACTGGGTGATGTGTTTCAGAGCATAAAAAGAATAGGTGATAGCCTGTATCTGTGTATCAACAACTCTGATAAAGTCGTTGTATTAAATGCAAATACCCACAAAGAAGTAGGGAAAATAGACGTACCCAAACCCCGATACATACTACCCACAAGCCCCACAATGGCATACGTATCTACCCTGTACAGCAACAAAATATACACCATTAACCCTAAAACACTACAGATAACCGGCACTACAACTATACCCCACCAAAACCCTGAGGGGATGGTGCGAATACTGGACAATGTGATAGTATGCCCATGGGATACTACCTGCAACAAAATATATACTATCAACACAACAACCAGCAACGTAACGCACACAACACAATTAGCGGGTTTTGCGCCTCATGCGGTGCTGGTAGACAAAGAACAAATGCTGTGGGTAATGGCAGGAAATGTAACCAAGGGCAAGGCTGCAACACTGACAAGGATAGACCCATCTACCGGCAACATACTGAAGGCATTTACTTTTGCCAATGGAATTGACCCCATAAAACCAGCCTTCAATAAAACCAGAGACACCCTGTACTATATACAGGTAAAATATGATGGCTCGACCAATGGTAATGGCATATACAGAATGAGCATACAGGACAACGAACTACCCACGAAATCACTCATTCCCACCCTACCCTATCAGTATTTCTACGCACTAGGCATAGAGCCTGTCACAGGGTATCTGTACGTAGGAGACCCTAAAGGATTTACCCAAAAAGGCACAGTAGGCATTTACAAACCAGATGGCACATTAATCAAATCTTTCTTAACTGGACTCGGTCCAGGTCAAATATACTTTGGTGAATAAAGGGGCTATATCAACAATCTATGCTGTATCGCAAAAAACTTACTACTGTCTATCATCTGCTGTTGCTTACAGTAGCCATGGTGTGTGTGGCAACGAGTAGCATAGCACAAAAACAACAACGCTCACTAGATACTGTAAACGTAAAAGCAAAAAGAAATACTACCAGCGATATAAGATTGAATGACTTTGCTACTGGGCAAAAAATACAAACCGTAAGCACTAAAACCATGCAGCTATATAACCTGCAAAGTGTGGGTACTTTGCTATCTCAGCAGCTACCAGTGTTTGTAAAATCGTACAGTTTTAATGGTCTTGCAACTATCAGTTTCAGAGGGGCATCAGCAGCTCAATCGCAGGTGTTGTGGAATGGCATACCTATACAAAATGCAGCTCTGGGCGTAGCCGATGTATCGGCATTGCCGGTACCTATGATCAACAAAATAAGTATAGCACATGGTGGCTCAGGCGCACTACTGGGCAGTGGCAATGTGGGTGGTGCGCTGCTGCTGGATAATGAACAACCAGAGTTTGACACAAAAGACCATAAACTGAGTGCCTGTATAGGCTCTGGCAGCTATGGACAATATAATGGTAGCATAAAAAGCACACTCACGAACAACAAATGGTATGTAAGTGTAAACACCTTTGCACAGACTGCAAAAAACAACTACCAATACACAAATACTACAGGTGCAAAACAAACAATGAACAATGGCAAACTGGAAAGCTACTCGGCAATGCTGAATGCCGCATACCAGATAAAGCCAAACAACACTATAGGTGTATCTGTGTGGACACAACAGTACCAACGCGAAATACCGCCAGCACTATTTGAAGCAACATCGGCAAAAAAACAAGAGGATCAATCTATGAAGCTACTAGCTGACTGGCAAATGATACACACCAAGTATACACTGTATGCCAAGTCGTCGTTTATAGTAGATAAGATAGACTACAACGATGCGGCTGTGAACCTGCAAACCAATAACACTGTACACCAATACTACCAGGAAACTGGTTGGAAACAACACATGGGCAAAGCAGGACAGCTACTGCTATTCGTGCCAGTGCAAAGAGCATGGCTGCCTAACGGCAATGATACCCAATACCAAAACCGCGTGGCACTAGCAGGAGCATGGTCTGTGAAACTGCTAAAAAACAAACTAGGTATAGCGGTGCAATCGAGGGCAGAGGTTATCAATAACAAACAAATTTTTCTGCCCGGTGCAGGTGCTACTTATGCTATTTCTGACAAGTGGCAGCTGCGGGCAAATGCACAAAGATCCTACAGAGTACCTACACTCAATGAGTTGTACTACTTCCCGGGTGGCAACCCAAGACTAAGGCCTGAACAGGGGTGGAGCCAAGATGTGGGACATACCCTAAAAGCAAGTAAAAGTAAGTTCAGATTTTATCATGATGCATCGTTATTCAACAGAAACATAAACGACTGGATAATGTGGCTGGGTGGTGCTGTATGGACACCGCATAACATAGCAAGAGTACATAGCAGAGGCACAGAAACTGAAAATAGAATAACCTACACAACTGGCAAATGGACGCTAAACACTGATGTGTACACGTCTTACATACTAGCCACTACTACAGAAAGCTACATACTGAACGATGGCAGCATGGGCAAACAAATACCCTACACTCCCCGATACAACTACCGTATGAACATAGGTGCATCTTACAGTGGATTTTACCTCAACTACAACCATTCTTATACCGGCTACAGATTTATAACCACCGATGAAAGTAGCTGGCTAACACCGTATCAATGTGGCAATATACAGTTGCTATACACAAAGCCATTCAGAGGCAGGATACTGCAACTAAGTGCCCAAGTAAACAACGTATGGAACGAACAATACTCAGTAGCAGGCTACAGACCCATGCCTGGAACCAACTGGCTCCTAGGCATTGTGGCACATCTGTAATATCATTATTCCTCAGCATTATTCTTCAACTTAGATAGCAAAGCATAAGCATTGCTGACTGCTATATTGCCAGTAGGTAGGCCTTCGGTGATGGCAACAAATCCACTATCAGCCATACCTGTTACCACCTTACACATCTTGTAATTGCCTTGTGCGGTTTCTGCAAATACATAGTCCTTACCCTCCCACTTCACTATCGCCTCTTCAGGCACGCAATTCAGGTCCTCACGACTTACTTCTATCTCGGCATTCATGTACATACCCGGCAATAGTTTCTTATTACCATTCACAAAATCGCAATGCACCTCAGTGTATCTTTCATTACCTATAGTAGGGTTTATGAAGTGTACTTTTGCTGTGTATTGGTGCTCGCGATTATTGTTGGCAAAACACTGTACAACTTGCCCAATGAGAATACTTGCAGCATCTTGTTCAAATACATTGAGTGTAAGATGAAGCTCCTCAGGGTTCACTAATTCAAAGAGTACATCAGTAGCACTTACATACTTACCATTGTTCACATTTACCTTGGTTACGTAGCCACTTATAGGAGCATAGATATTGACGCTTCTGGAAACATTACCCTCATTTAGTGATGCAGGATTGACACCCACCAGCAACAGCTTTTGCTCTAGTGATCGTTGCAATATGCGCTGTGATTCATAGTCGCTTTTTGCCTGCTGATACACTTTGTCACTGGCAGCTTTTGTTTCATTTAGTTGTCGCTGTCTAGAGTATTCAGCTTCGTAGTACTCCAGCTTACTTTTGGCAGTAAGATAATCTTGTTGTAGCTGAATGTACTGCTGGTCTTCTACTATAGCCATTACACTACCCTTCGCTACATGCTCTCCTGGCAGCAAAGTAATCTTCTTCACATAACCACCCAGTGCTATGCTTACTGATACAATACTTTGTGGAGGCACCTCTGTAGTGCCTGCTACTTTTATATGACTGTGCATGCTTCTCTTGGTGGCCAAACCTGTAACGACACCTGCATTTTTCAACTGCTCTGCGGTGAGTTGTACCACCTCACTTACAGCTACACTGTCTGTGCTCAAAGCCTTACCAGCGGGCTGTTTAGTATCAGTGCATGACGCCAGTATTAGGGCACTACACACTACTTTTATTATGATCTTGTTCATGAGTATCGTTTTATTAGTTTACAGCAGCTAATTGTTCCATTTTAATTGCCGCTTCGTTCATTTGTTCTACAATATTGAAATAGTCATTCCGTACCTGCATTGCCTGATTGATAAGTATTGTCCAGTTGAGATAACCTATCTCTCCGAGCATCAATTTTTTGTTGGCAGCATTAATAATTGCTGCAGCATTGGGCAATATACTGGTCTGATAAACCAATACTGATCGCTTGCGCTGAGTATAAATTTTCACTGCTGCTTGAAGCTCAGTAGATAGTTGTTGCTTAGTAGTTTCCAACTCTTCTGTGCGTTGTCTTTTTTGTATTTCAGCAGCATTGATTCTGGATTTTTGTGCACCGTAAAACACGGGAATACCTATACCAATATTGGCGAATGAGAAACGTTTTTCTGGTCCGTAATACTCATCAGTGCCCGTAGTATTTTGCCAACCTGTAATGGAGGTATTGCTATAACCACCACTTATAGAGGGAAGCAGTTTGGCTGCTTCCAACTTTCTTTGCTGGTCTGCCAGTATGGTTCTTTGCTGGTAT
>CAMDNC010000090.1 GCA_945902755.1 Flavipsychrobacter stenotrophus | reverse complement strand
AATCTAAAAACTCCTTCCCCTGACACTTCTTTATACTCTAATATCATAAAATACTAGTTTCTATTTTTGTTTAACAATCAGGCTTTTGTGCAAAATTATGGATCTTAGGTACGTCAATTATACCCGCTAATGTAAATGTACGATAGAATGTAAATTATTGTTCTAGCAGACTTTAAACAAACTCTTAAGAATATTTTTGGTTGCTTTTGAGTTTGTTATTCGAATTAAAATTGCACGCAAATTTATGGTGTAAGTAAGATTGCATTACACGATAGTTGATGATTACTGACATAATAATTGACTTTTAGGTATAATTAGGTGAGTGGAAATTAGATGTGTTTAAAAGACTAACCTATTTTTGAGAAATGAACTATAACACCCTTTTAGTACTGTTATGTTTAATGACTACGCCAATGTGTGCAAGTAGTCAATCTCTCGATAGTCTTCGGAATGCTATTGTCAAAATGTTGCCTCCAGCATACAAGTACGATGAATCGTGGTTAGAGAACGATAGTGTGAGATATGTGATGAAAAATGGTAAATATGGGTTGCTAAACAAGTCCTTTAAAGAAATAGTCCCTTGTATTTACGATGACGTTACTGTTAATGACAAAAGTGGTTTTATTACATTGGTCAAAGATGGTAAATATGGTTTTGCTAATAGTAGAGGTGAAATTATACTAGAATGTACCTATGACGAGATAAGGTTAGCTGATATTGGAATTCATTTTCCTGATGATGCTATTCATGTAACACTCAAAGGCAAAAAAGGACGGGTATCGCACACTGGAACCATTGTAACACCAATACAATATGATGGATTATTGCTTATCAATAGCCAGTACATAGCTGTTAACAAAGGAGATAAATACGGACTTATAGATCATAACAACAATGAAATTTTGCCCAATATTTACGACGGAATTTTAGAAAGTGTATATAAAAAGTACTTCATTGTTTACAACAGAAAAGATGGGTATGGAATTGTGAACAGCGCAGGAACAATAATATTACCATGTAGGTACAACAGAATAGAAGAGTGGAGCGTAACAGAAGGCTTATTTATAGTGCAACAAGGCTCCTCATATGGTCTTATAGACAGTGTAAACAATCTGTTGCTGCCTTTTGTTTATGATGATATTCAGTTGCTGGGTAGCAATAACAGTATCAATTATTACAGGGTTAAGAAAGGTGATTTTTATGGTGTAGTAGATGTTCATGATAAACTAATAACAGACCATAAGTACAGTGACGTACTCTTATTGCATAATGGTATTATAGGTGCAAAAGATACAAATAGAAATAAATGGGGATGCCAGAATTTGGCTGGCAAACAACTAATTCCTTATATCTATGATAACATAGCAGATGCAGGAAATGGGTTGGTATCTGTGCAGATTAATGATAAATGGGGATGCGTTGATGCAACCAACAAAATGATTATACCCATTGCTTATTCCAAACCTTTCCATTCAGAGAATGGATTAATAACCACACAAACCGAAGCTGACGTAACTCTTTTTTTTGATGCTAATGGCAATCAAATCAAACCCAAACAGTCTGCAGGTAAATACAAGGAAATAGGGTCTTTCTTAAACGGTGTAGCTGTGGTTACTGATGTAAGTGGTATGGAAGGCCTGATAAACAAGATGGGAGAACTAATACAAAACTGCGAATGTGAAACTATTACCGAGGTTAATCATGGTGTGGCATGGTGTAAAAAAGATAGAAAGTATGTGCTCCTAGATAAAACAGGTAGAAAAATTATAGAGGTATCTTTAAATGATGCTACTGATTTTTATGAGGGGTTGTCGCTGGTAAAAAACAATAATGGTTATGGGTTTATAGACACATCAGGAAAATTTAAGGTGCCTTTTATCTATGAAGACGGAAACGTATTTACGAATGGATATGCATGTATGAAAAAGGATGGTAAGTGGGGGATGATAGACAAAACTGGCAAAGTTGTAATCGATTTTAAATACGATGAACAATTCTATTATTCTGAAGGATTGCTTGGTGTTAAAGAAAACAGCAAGTGTTTTTATTTGGACATTTATGGCAAAAAGAAAATTGTTCTAAAAGAGAATATAATCGATGTAAATCCATTCGAAAATGGTTTGGCAAGAGTATCTGATTCAAACATGTATGGGTTTATAGATAAAACGGGGAAAGTGGCAATGCCGATCTCTTTTCAGCATGTTACTCAATTTGTGAAAGGCAGAGCTGTATATATGGAATCGAAAGAAAGTAAGTTAAAATCAGTTGACAGGTTTGGGCTTGTAGATAAAAATGGTCTAAAAATCACTAAAGCTATCTATAACTGGATTGCACTTGAGGATAGTACGGGTACAATTGCTGTGTCGCATACATATGGTTGTGGATTGATAAGCAAAAATGGAGAAATTCTAGCACCTTGCATTTATGAGGAAATTTATTTTAATAATAATTTATCGGGTTTGTATTCGGTAAAACTTAATGGCAAATGGGGCTACCTTAATAAACAAGGAAAAACAATTATTCCTCATAAGTTTGATAGTGGTGGAGAATTTTCGGAGGGCGTAGCTGTAGTTAAGTATGAAGGTAAATGGGTTTGCATCAACACTAAGGGAAGCATACTTGTGCAGCTGGGTGAGGTAGAGTAGTGTCCTTACTTTCCTACCCACATTTTCAAGGCATTAATGAATTCAGTTTGCTGGTCTACGAATACACTGTGCGAGCAGTTATCAAGATATTTTAGTTTGTTTTCGCCAGTTATTTGCTGTAATGCCATTATCTGATCGGTGGAGTACAGACCATCTTCTTTGCCATACAACCCATATATTTTTATCCCTTTAGTTTTTAGGTTTTGCAAGGAGGTAGAGAGATTCAAAGTAGTATAATGCTCATTTTTCCAAAACCCTTTGGTAGGTTCTTGGGTCATTTTACTGGCATACTTATTAAGAATGGTATCTGATTTGAAGGTGGCATATAATTTTTGTGCTTCTTCGCTTGGTTTTTTAGGGTTGTAAAATTTGTTTTGCAGTGCATGCCCAAAACAGTATACTGCATATTCTAGGCTGGAGGTGTCCATTTTTTCCAGCATTCCTGTATACATCAGGTTTAAGCTATCGTTTTTAGATTGATACAATGCTTTTGATTTGGCAATAATGTTTCTGAAAGAGCTTTGCAGTGCCATTGGGGCACCCACAAGCACCAGTGCCTGCACTTTGCTAGGGTAAACTGAAGCAAAATTGGTAGCTATCATTCCACCAAAACTATGACCAATTATAGTTGTTTTTTGCAGTTTGTACTCGTTCAAAATTGTGTTTACATCATCAATCGATTGTTCGAATGTGAATTTAGCATTTGCATCTTTACTTCTGCCTTCGCCACGTCGGTCATAAACAATTACGAAGAAACCATTATTCGCAAGACTTTGGGCTGTTGTGGCTTCGAAACTAGCGCAATTATAGCCGGGTCCACCGTGCATAAATAGGATTGCAGGGTTGCTTTGGCTGCCAAAGGTTTTGATATATAAGTTTTGTGCCTCAACAATGAGGGAGCTAGCTAGAAGAGTCAATGTAAAAAGCAGCTTCATGGAATTATTGTTTTGTTGTAATAAACTACGGAATTTACGTTCAAATACAAAAAAACACTACTCAATGAGTAGTGCGGGTACAATTGTTGTTTGTTAGTTTAAGCTTCTTTTTTGGGCGGAAGGTCAAAAGCTACAGCATCGTGTTCGAAATTGCCGCGATGAGATCCGTCACAAAAAGGTTTGTTTTTGGAGAGGCCACAGCGGCAGATAGATACAACTTCTCTGCCTCCTAGGCCATAAGTGTTGCCATTTTTGTCTGCAATTTCAAAATCGCCTTCTATTCGCATAGAGCCATTACTATTGATGGTAATTTTAGTTGTTGCCATGTTCCATTAGTTGTTTGGTGGTGAAGATACTACAAACAAGTATTCAAAAAAGCGATTTTTAGCTTAAATAATAATCTAAAAAAGGTGCAGCGCTGACTTTTGAGCTGCACCTTTTTTAGAGATAGTTATTGTGGTATTAGTTGCCGCCAAATCTCAAACCCACGCATATAGGACGTTGATCAATGCCATTGTCATACATTGAAGTGAGCTGGTAACTAGCAAAGAATCGTAATATTCCTTCTACACCAAACTCAGCCGTAAGGCAAGTATTAAAGTCCGCCAGATCAAAATTACCGCGAGTTTTTACTTTGCCACGTTCGTCGGATATTTGTTTGTTTACTGTGGTCATCCGGTAACCAGCGGTTACTCCAGCACCATAGACCAGCCATGTGTTTTTGTGCATTCTTGTTTTACCGGTGAGCATCAGCGGCACATTTAGGTAGCTTACTGCCAGTTTGTTTTTGCTGAAGTTTATAGTGTCTAGTATAATGCCATTAGGGTTCTTTTTGTAGCTTAGGTCTTCTTCAAATCTGAAGTTGTATATCTGCAATCCTAAACCAGTAGATAAGTAAAGGCGTTGGTTTTTAGTTTTCACCGCTACAAATTTCACACCTATAGGGGTGATATTTACATTAATAGATTTTGATGGGCGTAAATCAAATAAGCTTTCATTACGACGGTTGGCAGGTACGTTTAAGTAGTTTACAACACCTGGGTCGGTATAGTTGGTGTTGTCATTCAGTAAGTTTACACCTATGTCAAACATTGCAAAACTTGTTTTGAATTTGCCAGCTTTTTCGTCGTCTTTTTTTTCTATTTTACCTGCTTTTGCCTTTGTAGCGGTGGTGTCATCAGACGTTTCCAATGTTATCCCATTGTTTGAGATATGAATAGAATGGGACTTTTTCTTTTTGCTGGTATCATCAGTTTTTTCCTGACCCATTAAAGTGTTGGCAAAAAGCAAGCCGGCTATTGCGGCGGTAGCGCAAAGTGTAATTTTCATAAAAAATAATTTAAAAGATTAGAGTGTTTAAAAGGATACTGTTAGTTTTTTGTGTTGCAGTTTCAGTGTAATGCTCGATTCAGTTATACTGTGTCTGATTGCATTTAGTTTGTCGTATCCGCTGGCCAGTGCAGATGCTACATTTTCCATGCCTTCTTTTTTTAGTTCATCTAGCGGCAGCTTATCCAGAAAAGACTGTGTTGTTTGCCCGTTGTCTGTATATATCGTTACATCAGGTAGATTTGTTACAGCTACTGCAAAATTATTTTTTTCGTCAGTCGCAAGTGCGATATAACTAGGTTCTATTTTGTCAATAGCATCTTTAGCGTGTATGTTATTAGCTATTGCATCGTTTGATGTTGCTACGCGTTCTTTTTGAGTCTGTGTTGAGGTAGCTGTGTTTTTTAATGGTGTTTTATGTGTTTTTACTGTTAGTTGTACAGCAGCAACATTACCACCTGTTTGTTCGGTAGCTACTGGGGTAGAAGGTGTTGAAGTGGCGTTACTATTATTTTCTTGCTTCTTTGTGTTGTTTTTTGTAGTGCCTGCTATTGTAGTATTAGCTATAGTGTTAGTACTAGTTAAGTTTGGGTTTTTATCAGGGCGTTCAGTTGCTTTATAAAATGAGAAACATACCAGCGCAACAACACTTGCTGCTATTGCACTTCGTTTCCAGTTGCCAAATGGTAATAATTTAGTTTTTGTTTCAGGTTTTGTTAGTGATTGTTTTTTAGAATAGGTTGTAGTGGTGTCTGGAATCATTTTGGTCATTGCAAACGCAGCTAGTTCGTTTTGAAGCTCGGGATGCTCAAATACAAAGTTCATCAGCTCCTGCTCTTCAGCTGGCTTCAGCTCGCCATCGGCGTGCATTATCATGTATTCCTCATAGTTATCCCAGGTTATCATCTCTATATTATGTTTTCTACGCTTACCAGATATTCTTTGAGTATTTTCCTTGCCCTAAACAGGTATACTTTCACCTGCGATTCGTTAAGTCCGGTAATTTGCCCTATTTCTTCATAGTTATATCCTTCATAGTCTTTAAGCAGCACCAGTGCCCTTGCTTGTTCGTCTAGTTGTGCCAGTGCTCGGTCTAGTATTCTTTTCAGGTCAGGGTTGGTAGGGGAATAGGTTTCTTCTGGTGCTTCTTTGTAACTTATCTTCGATTTTTTTCGATAGTTATCTACCGACTGCCTGTAAGCGACTTGAAAGAGAAAAGCTTTAGCTTTTGCTGGCTGCACGTCTTCTCTTTTTTGCCACAATACCTCAAAACTGCTCTGCACTACATCATTTGCATCACTTTGCTGTCCAGTACACTTGCACGCAAACCTGAACAGAGCATCTGCCCATTCTTGCACACATTGGTTATACTGTTTAGCGTCCATTCCCTAGTATATCGTGTGATGTGAAAAAAAGTTACAGTCTTTTTGAAATAATTTTATGATTGTAGAAAAGCCTGCTAGTGAGTGCTTATTGTAAAATTAACAATCAGTAATGTAAAATTTGTGTCAAAGCGAAACCCCACTTTGCAGTGTCTTATCAGCAGCAAAGTGGGGGTATGTATTTAGTAGTAGCGACATATTATAGCACCTGTACTATCAGAAATTTCAGGTATTGAGTATTGGGCACATTCCACAGTATGGGGTGGTCTGATGCTTGTGTTTGCCAGCATACTTGCCTTAATGAGCGGTGTGCATCTTTGGCAGCCATTTCTATAGTTTTTAAGAACAGGTCGGGTGGCACAAGGTTGGTACAAGATGCAGTCACCAAAAAACCACCAGGTTTCACCAGCTTCATACCTCTCAGGTTTATTTCCTTATAGCCGGTTATGGCTTTTTGTATATTTTCTCTGCTTTTGGTAAATGCAGGCGGGTCTAGTATTACAGTGTCATATCGTTTTCCTTCCTTTACCCATAGTTTTAGTATGTCGAATGCATTTACCGCCTGAAAACTGCACACATCACTATATCCATTGAGTTCCGCATTTCTTCTTGCGGTAGCTACAGCATTTTCAGAGATGTCTAGCCCTATAACACTTTTGGCTCCGTAGTGTGCAGCGTGAAGCGAGAAAGTACCTGTGTAGCAAAATGCTTCTAATACATTGGCGCCTTTTACTATGTGCTGTATAGCTCGTCGATTGTCTTGTTGGTCTAGAAAATAGCCTGTTTTTTGTCCGTTTTCTATATCTACATGAAACTTCAGCCCGTTTTCGTTAATAATAATATTAGTATCAAAAGGTTCTGTAAGAAAACCTTTCATCTGCTCCATACCTTCCAGCGTACGTACAGGCACATCATTGCGCTCATATATACCCTTTGGGCTAAATATTTTGTGTAGTGCAGTTACTATTGCCGGTTTCCATTTTTCTATGCCTAGCGCCAGTGTCTGTATTACAAAGTAATCATTGAATTTATCTATGATAAGTGCAGGTAACTGATCAGCCTCACCAAATATCAGTCGGCAGTTTTCTACATATCCCAGTTGTTTGCGATACTCCCAAGCTTCACGTATCCGGCGAGCAAAGAATTTGTCATCTATCACATCATCTTTCTGCCTGGTAAGCAATCTTATTCGTATTTGCGAAGCAGGATTGATATAACCCTTGCCTACAAAAGATCCATTATAGGAGTATACCTCTACAATATCGCCTGGTTCGGCAGTACCTTCGCTGTCGCCCAGTTCATTGCCAAATATCCACGGATGCCCATTAACAACACGGTCGCCGATTTTCTTTCTCAAAAAACATTTCATCACGCAAAAATAGTGTTCGTTGTCCACTGTTCTCACTAATTTTGACACTATGTTGCAGAAGTTGGTAATCAGGAATTATGCTATCATAGACCACCTGGTAATAGAACCGGATGCCGCACTGAATACCGTGACTGGCGAAACTGGTGCAGGTAAAAGTATCATATTGGGCGCACTATCGCTTATACTAGGCGATAGAGCCGATACATCAGTGCTCATTAACAAGGAAGAAAAGTCGGTAGTAGAGGGATATTTTGATGTGTCGGCAAATGAGCCATTTCGTGCAGCACTTGCTGATGCCGAGCTGGATTATGACCCAGTATGCATCATCAGGCGCGAGATTGCATCATCAGGTAAGTCTAGAGCTTTTGTAAATGATACACCCGTTACACTGCAAGTGCTCAATAAACTTACATCGCTGCTGGTAGACCTGCAACAACAGTTCGGACATCTGGTACTGGAGGAAGATGAATTTCAGATAAATGCGCTGGATGCTGTAGCTGCCACATCGGCGCTTGCTACAACCTACAAAAGCAATTACTTATCATGGAAAAAAGTACAGCGTGAATTAGTTGACAAAAAAACACTTCAACTAAAACTGAAGCAAGAGGCTGATTACAAGCAATATTTGCTAGAAGAATTGGTTCTTGCTGACTTTAAAGAAGAAGAAATAGAAAATGCTGAACTACAGCTAAAACAAATGAGCCATGCCGAGCGCATATTGGGTGTGCTGCAAGGGGCGTACACATTGCTGTCGGAGGGTGAGCAACCTTTGGTCAATGAATTGAAGAGAATGGTGCAGCAAATGCAGTCTATAAACGACGTATTCCCGGATGTGAAGCCACTGCAAGAAAGAGTATCGTCAGTTTGGCTGGAGCTGAAAGACATAGCCGACGAACTGGGAGTGCAGCAGGGTAGGGTGTCGCTAGACCCTGTCGCCATGGAGGAGTTGCTGCAAAGGGCTGACCTAGGCAATAAACTGCTAAAAAAGCATGGCATGAAAACAACTGCTGAGCTGCGTGAGCTTCTACAAAGATTAACTGCTGAACTCAAAGAAACCATCGACCTTGACGAAGCAATAATTGAAATCGGTTTGGAAGCCGATAAACAACATACGCTGTTAGTTGCCAATGCCAATGAACTATCGCTACTCAGGCGACAAGCAATACCAGCATTTGTAAGCAGAATCAATGATCTGCTGTCACTGGTAGGGATGCCCAATGCCAGATTCAATATAGAGATATTACCCACAGGGCCAACTAATAGTGGTATAGACAATGTTCAGTTCTTGCTTGATGCCAATAAAAGTGGAAGATTTCAATTGTTGCAAAAGGCAGCTTCGGGTGGCGAAATGAGCCGTATAATGCTTTGTATCAAATCTCTGATAGCAGAGGCGTTACATCTTCCTACTTTGATTTTCGACGAAGTGGACACAGGTATATCAGGCGAGGCTGCTAGGCAAGTAGGTATACTGCTACGTAGCCTATCGGGTTACCATCAGGTAATATGTATCACCCACCAACCGCAAGTGGCTGCCAAGGGCACCAGACACTTCTTTGTTTACAAACAAGCAGATGCCACAGGTAAATTCAATACTAAAATAAGAGTACTCCAGCAAGAAGAACGAGTTCTGGCTATTGCCAGAATGATAGGTGGTGAAGATCCATCAGGCGCTGCTGTAAATAGTGCAAGAGAACTCGTAGTTGGATAACAATTTATATCCAACTACTAATAGTAGGTAAAAGATTATTTTTTCGTGATTTTGTTTACTGGGAACGAAAGCCACTTGCTACCGTTCACTTTGTAAAAAAGTGTATTTTTTGCTTTGGTAGGTATTTCTTTAGGAATCGGGAACCTACCTCCGGTAACAGGTACAAGCATAAGTGTGTCACCTTTGCGTAGGGTGGTGATATCAAATGGTTCAGATTTGTATTCGCTTTTGCCATTAACCACTACTTTATGTGCCTTTTCAATATTGCAGGTTAACCAACCATTATTGCCACGCCAAAAAAAAGATTCTGGATAGTTCTCATTTTCCCACCTTACTACAAAGAAATAGCCGGCCATTGGCGGGTTACTTTGTTCTGTTTCGGTTATTGTTTTGGTATAAGCACTTACTAATTTAATATTTTTTTTAGCCTTAGAAAACCCTAATGCTGAACAAGAAACTAGTAGTGAAGAAGCGATTGCAAAAATAAATAAATGACTAGCTTTTATTTTCATTCTTTAGTAGTGAATGTGAATTTTAATGGCAGAATTAGGTTGATGTAGTAGTAACATAAAATGAACAATAAACAATCTGCTACTCGATGTTGCAGTTTGTAATATTTGTAGTTCCGTCGTTATATGTAATTCTAATTTGGCGGGATTTGCAAGATTTATTTGCAGTTTTTCTGTCATATTCGCTTAAGTCGTACCTAGTATATATAATTCTAGGACCTTTATCTTTTCTTAAGGTAGATATACAAAGACATGAGTAAGATTTTCTGCATGAAGTGAAAATGCAAGCAAGAATAATAAAAGCAAGTACTGTTTGCGTTTTTTTCATAAAGTATTCATTTACAACTTAAATAATTTAATCCGTAATGATGACAAACACATCAAACTACAAATTCATCGTGGGGGTAAAAATTTTGGATAAAAGTAATCACAATATTTGGAACGGAAAAATGAAATAAAAACGCATAAAAAAATATTTTCCAAAGTGCTACATTTTATTTTTATTTAGTATACAAAGGTTTGGGTGGAGTAGCCCGTTTGTTAATTAGCTATGCAAGATATATTTGTAGTAACTCCATTGTAGCTTGTCACCCCTTCTTTTGAACTACATTCTGCCACAGCATCTTTTTTTGTGGTTTTGTCAGTAGTGTACTTTGACGTTTTTGTTACCACATTGCCCACTGTGGTAGTGCAAGTGCAGGTGTATTCTTTTTTGCAGGAGCCTAGTAGCGATAAAGTAGCTATGGCGATCATTAAATTTATTTTCATCAACTAAGTTTTATTTATTGACACATAGTGTTTTGCTGAATCTGGATTATTTTTATTTACTACAAATTGAAAAACCATGTGCAAAATTAAGAGTATTCTTATCAATTGATGAGTTTTTGTTTACTCTATTTTGCATGTTACAGTAGTAGATACAGATCCTGAGCGTACCACTGCAGACATTTCTTCGCATATTTGTGTAGCTTCTTTTTTAGTTCTGGTACCTATGTTGTTGGTAGATGTAGAAGGTTTTATATTTTTCAAACTTGAACTAACGCTACAATTGCAGTTGTAGTCACGCTTACAGGATGCAAAACAAGATAAAATGACTATCGTAATAATTAGTATTCTAATCATGCAGCAAATTTTGTTCATTTTTGTGAAAATACAACTTTTTATGCTTGTTTTTTGTCGACTATTTCATTGGTTATACCATCCAAAATTCCATTGGAATACCATCAAGCACTCTAATTTAACAATAAATTAGCAATATAAATTGTTAAAATTGGTCGATTTTGCGCCTTTACAGCTTGTTTTGAGCAAATGATAGTCAAAAAGTTTTGTTAAAATCTTAATTTTGAAACATTTTTTGCTTAATAGCGATCATCCACGTATATTTGCATTCCTTTTTTCTTAGACAACATACGTGCACAACATTACGATTACCAACTTTTGAATATTGCAGATTGCCTGTAAAGGTAGGTTCAGCCTATCTTTCAGGATTTTTTTATTTGTAAAAGGAGCATTATTAAAATTATGGCTATACCACAAAAAAGGACCGCTTCCGGGAGAGTTAATTTCGGCAAACTACATGATGCCGCAGCTACCCCCGATTTGCTGGCTATTCAGCTTCAGTCGTTTCAGGACTTTTTCCAGTTGGAAACAACGCCTGACAAGAGGAACAATGAAGGTCTGTTCAGGGTGTTCAAAGAGAACTTCCCGATCACAGATACGAGAAACATCTTCGTATTGGAGTTTCTAGACTACTTCATTGATCCACCCCGTTACACTATAGATGAGTGTATGGAGCGCGGACTCACTTATTCTGTGCCGCTGAAAGCAAAGTTGAAGTTGAGTTGTAACGACGAAGAGCACGTTGATTTTGAAACTATTGTACAGGACGTGTTTTTGGGTAACATCCCTTACATGACACCGCGTGGTACATTTGTTATCAATGGCGCTGAGCGTGTTGTGGTTTCTCAGTTACATAGGTCACCAGGTGTGTTCTTCGGACAGAGTGTACACCCCAACGGTACCAAAATATACAGTGCACGTGTTATTCCTTTCAAAGGTGCTTGGATGGAGTTTGCTACAGATATCAACAATGTCATGTATGCATACATCGATCGTAAGAAAAAATTCCCTGTTACAACACTGCTGCGCGCTATAGGATATGAAACAGACAAGGATATTCTGGATCTGTTTGATATGGCTGAAGAAGTAAAAGTGGACAAAAAGACGTTGGTTAACCATATTGGTCGTCGTCTTGCGGCTCGTGTATTACGCAGCTGGACTGAAGACTTTGTAGATGAAGATACCGGCGAAGTAGTAACCATTGAACGTAACGAAGTAGTATTGGATCGCGACAGTGTACTGGACGAGCGCAATGCTGAATTGGTGCAGGAAATGGGTATCAAAACCGTGTTCCTTCAGAAAGAAGAAGTAAGCGGTGACTACTCAATAATATATAACACACTTAATAAAGATACTTCTAACTCTGAGCTGGAAGCAGTGCAGCACATCTACCGCCAGTTGCGTGGATCTGATGCGCCAGATGATGAAACAGCACGTGGCATCATCGAAAAACTGTTCTTCAGTGACAAGCGTTATGATTTGGGTGAAGTAGGTCGTTATAAGATCAACCGTAAGTTGGGTCTTGATATCAATCTTACTACCAAAGTATTGAGCAAAGAAGACATCATATCTATCATCAAATATCTGGTACGTCTGACCAATGGTAAGGCTGAGATAGATGATATTGATCACCTGAGCAATCGTCGAGTACGTACGGTAGGTGAGCAGTTATTTGCACAGTTTGGTGTAGGTTTGGCACGTATGGCACGTACTATCCGCGAGCGTATGAATGTACGTGACAACGAGGTATTTACGCCAATTGATCTTATTAATGCCCGTACATTATCGTCAGTTATTAACTCATTCTTTGGTACATCACAGCTTTCCCAGTTCCTCGATCAAACCAATCCACTTTCAGAAATTACGCACAAACGTCGTATTTCTGCGTTAGGTCCGGGTGGTCTTAGTCGTGAGCGTGCAGGCTTTGAGGTACGTGACGTACACTACAGTCACTACGGTCGTCTTTGTACAATTGAAACACCTGAGGGACCAAACATTGGTTTGATTTCTACGCTCTGCGTTCATGCTCAGATCAATGACATGGGCTTTATAGAAACCCCTTATCGCAAGGTAAAGGAAGGTAAAGTAGACCTTAAGAATTTCAGATTCCTGAGTGCAGAGGAAGAAGATCTTGCGAAAATTGCACAGGCTAACGTGCCTATGGATGATAAGGGCAACTTCCTAGAAGATAAAATCAAATCTCGTCAAACAGGTGACTTCCCAATCCTTGAACCTAACGAAGTTGAGTACATGGACGTGGCACCCAACCAGATAGTTGGTTTGAGTGCTTCACTTATCCCCTTCCTAGAGCACGATGATGCCAACCGTGCATTGATGGGATCAAACATGCAACGTCAGGCTGTGCCGCTTATTATTCCTCAGGTACCTATAGTAGGTACTGGTCTGGAAGCTAAGGCTGCGCGCGATGCACGTATACAGATACATGCAGAAGGTAATGGAGTGGTAGAGTATGTAGATGCTGACCACATACATGTACGCTATGACCGTGGCGAAAAGGAGCGTTTGGTATCATTTGAAGATGATTTGAAGGTATACACGCTTACTAAGTATAAAAAAACCAACCAAAGTACTAGTATGACACTACGCCCATGTGTGCGCAGAGGACAGAAAGTAAAAGTGGGTGACTTCCTGACAGAAGGTTACGCTACTCAGGATGGTGAGTTGGCATTGGGTCGTAACCTGAAAGTGGCGTTCATGCCATGGAAAGGCTACAACTTTGAGGATGCGATAGTAATTAACGAAAAAGTGGTTCGTGAAGACTGGTTTACATCTGTACATATAGATGAGTATGAACTGGAAGTACGTGATACTAAACTAGGTGAAGAAGAGCTTACACCAGATATACCCAACGTATCAGAAGAGGCTACAAAAGACCTTGATGAGCATGGTATTATACGTATAGGTGCGCATGTAGGTGAAGGAGATATACTTATAGGTAAAATCACTCCTAAAGGTGAAACTGACCCTACGCCAGAAGAAAAACTGTTGCGCGCTATATTTGGAGACAAAGCAGGTGATGCGAAAGATGCATCTCTGAAAACACCAAGTGGTACTGAAGGTGTTGTAATTTCTAAACAACTGTTTCAGCGTGCTAAAAAGGACAAAAACTCTAAAGTGCGCGAAAAAGCACAAATAGAGAAAATAGATAAAGTGCACGAAAAGAACTTGGAAGATTTGAAAAACTTCCTGTTCGAGAAACTGATGATATTGCTTAAGGATAAGTCTTCTGCTGGTATTACCAACAACTTTGGTGAAACAGTATTAACTAAGGGCGGTAAATTCAATACCAAAACTTTGGGTTCTATTGACTACCAAAATGTAAATCCACTAGGATGGACAGGTGACAAAGAAACAGATGACTTGATAAATCAGTTGTTGCACAACTACAACATCAAGTTCAACGAAGAACTGGGTCGCTACAAGCGTGAGAAATTTAACCTAAGCATTGGTGATGAATTACCTGCTGGCGTGTTGAAATTGGCCAAAGTATATCTAGCTAGCAAGCGTAAGCTGAAAGTGGGAGACAAGATGGCGGGTCGTCACGGTAACAAGGGTATTGTGGC
>CAMDNC010000089.1 GCA_945902755.1 Flavipsychrobacter stenotrophus | reverse complement strand
GTAGCGGTAACCGTAACAGGATAAGTAGCATTAGCTGTTCCACAACCATTTATAACTCTGTACGTAATAGTAGTACCACCTGCCGCTAAACCGGTAACTACACCATCTGTGCCGATAGTAGCTACTGATGGGGAACCACTGATCCATGTGCCACCCGTAGCGGTAGTAGAAAGGGTAATGGTAGTACCAGTACACAATGTAGAGCCACCGCTTATAGTACCAGCTACAGGTAGCGGATTAACAGTGATATCCTTGGTTGCTACTGCTGAACCGCAACTGTTGGTAACTGTGTAACTAATTGTGGTATTACCTTCGGCAACACCACTAACAATACCAGTAGTACCAACTGTAGCTGCAGCGGTATTGCTGCTGCTCCAAGCACCACCAGTAGTAGTGTTTGTAAGTGTAATGTTGCTGCCTGCACATACTGATGATGTGCCAACAATTGTACCTGCATTTGGTAAAGGATTAACAGTAATCATTGCAGTAACAGTTGACCCTGAAAGTGAATAACTAATTAATGCAGTACCTGTAGTTATACCCGTAACAATTCCAGATGAGTTTATTGTAGCGATAGTAGAATTACTACTATTCCAACTACCACCACTAACCGAATTACTTAAAAGAGTAGTATTTCCTACACATACTGTCAATGTACCTGTAATAGGTGTTTCCAAGACAAAGGATACGGTAATAACTCTTGTAGATATTGCTGTTCCACAACTATTTGTTATAGTATATGAAATTGTTGTTGTTCCAGCACCAATACCAGTAACTATTCCTGTACTTCCTATACTTGCAATTTCAGAATTTGAAGACGACCAAGTTCCACCAGAAACAGAACTAGTTAATGAAATAGTTGAACCTGATGTAACGCTGGTTGGTCCAGAAATAGTTCCTGCTTCTGGCAAAGGGTTGACACTAATAGCTTTAGTAGCGACAGTTGAACCGCACGAATTGCTCACTGTATAAGATATGGTGGCAACACCAACCGATATACCATTAGTAACACCAGCAGCATCAATAGTAACTATTGAAGTGTTAGAAGACGACCAAACACCTCCTGAAACTGTATTACTTAATGTTGTAGTACCGCTCTCACATACAAAAGAAGCACCCGAAATAATGCCAGCATTTGGCAATGGGTTTACAGATACAGTAACACTTGTAGTACATCCGCCATCTAATGTATAAGAAATAACAGCAGTACCACCAGCTATTCCGGTTACCAATCCTGTAGAAGAAACAGTAGCAACAGAATTATTGCTGCTTGTCCATGAACCTGATGAAGTAGTAGAAGTTAAAGCAGAAGTAGTACCAGCACACAAAGTAGTAGTGCCGGTAATAGCTGATGGGGTAACGCAACAAGGGGTTGTTGTAGTGGTTATTCCAGTTACTACCCTTATTCTATAACTATTACTAGTAGTTGAAATATACAATTTACCTGTATTATCGAATGCAATATCTTCCATATAAGCAATAGAAGCTGCGGTAGCAGAAGATCCATCACAGCAATAACCATAATTCCCAGGAATTCCTGCAACTAAATCTACATTACCAAGAGAATTTCTCCTCCGAATTGTATTAGTACCAAATTCGCCCCAATAGATATTACCCGCAGCGTCAAAAGCTACACCCTTTGGAGAAGTTACATTCGCAGCAGTTGCTGGTCCTCCTGCTCCTGAATAACCAGTCGATCCTGTACCCGCAACGGTAGTCAAAATACCTGTGGACATTTCAATCTTTCTAATTCTATGGTTGCCATGATCAGAAAAATACAGATTTCCATCTGGTCCAAATACAACTCCAAAAGGATAGAATAAATTAGCCGCTGTCGCCAAAATGTTGTCTCCATTAAAGGAAGTACCACCTGTACCTGCAAAAACACTTACACTACCTGCTGGTGTTACTTTCCATATATTATGACTATAAGAGCAAACATACAAATTACCACTAGCATCAATAGTTAAATTAGTTGGCTGTGTTATTGTAGCAAAAGTACTTACAGTTCCACTGGAATTGACTTTCATAATACTATTACCAGTGAAATTAGTAACATATTTATTACCTGATGCATCGCCAACTACTCCCCAAGCATATCCAAGTCCAGATGCGACTGTAGATACTATTCCGGATGTATTGACTTTTCTTAATTTTCCAGAAACTTCAGTATAAAATATTTCTCCAGTATTATCGAGCCATATACCACTGAGATTAGAAGTAGCAGCACTAGTAGCGGGTATTCCGTCAGAATTTGATGCACCTCCACCAGCGATCGTTGTTATTACACCACCAATTGGGGTTAGGCCATTCACTGTAACGACGGTAGTTGATAGACATCCTGATATGGAGTACGTGATTATAGCACTACCACCAGAAACACCAGTAACTATGCCTGAAGAAGAACCAACTGTTGCTACAGCTGGTGTACTACTACTCCAAGTACCACCTGAGGTAGTATTGGATAGGTTTAATGTATTTCCTTGGCATACCTCATTGCCACCGGTAATCGTTCCAGGGATAGGAGATACAGTTACAATCAATAATGCTGATGCTACACCACATGAATTGGTGACTGTATAAGAAATTGTAGCAGAGCCAATAGCTATAGCAGTAATTATTCCTGAAGTATTTACTGATACTGTCGATGTATTTGAGGAAGACCATACACCTCCACTTACTGCATTACTTAAAGTACCAGTATTACCAGCACACAAAATCGGCGAACCACTAATTGTACCAGCATTTGGCAATGGGTTTACAGTCACAACTTTCGTAACTGTAGTACACAAATACGAGTATGAAAATGTAACTGTACCAATAGAAACTCCAGTTACCATTCCAGATGAGTTTATTGTAGCAATAGATGCATTACTGCTTTGCCATGAACCACCTATTGTTGTGTTGCTTAATGTAATAGTACTACCAACACATACATTTTCAGATCCAGATATCGCAGCTACCGAACTATTTATTGTATTACAATTGCCAACAGCACCAGATACAAAATTTGAAGAAGTACCAGTAAGGCTTAAATTATTAAGTGTTCCACAATTATTGTTTCCGCTGTAATCAATTGCATTCGTAAGACCGGTATTAGTGCCATTAGCTATACCATTATCAAACCTGTAATATGCAATAAGGTTAGAAGTTGGTGCGATGTTGCAGTTCATATTGGCCTTGATCTCAGCTTCGGTGCGAGCTACATTCCATATTCTTACTTCGTCAATACTACCGTTAAATGCATTGCCAGGGACAACTGGATATTCCCCAATATATATAGTTTCAGTAGGATAAGAAGCAGCAGATGATGTGCTGGCTACTAAAATGCCATTTTTATACAATTTTAATGTTGTAGTTGCAGCGTCATACGTAGCTGCTACGTGCACCCATTGACCTAATGGAAATAGCGCTGGGTCATTTATTGATGCACCTTGTTGTGTACGTAGTGTTCCACCGGCTAACCAAAATGGATGAGAGCCTCCACTTATGATATTGCTTGAAGCATATGCATTAGCATATATCCAAGCTTCTTTAGTGTATGACTGATTGGCAGTAAGCACAGAACCAATATTTACAAAGTCATTAGTTCCATCAAAATTTAGTGCGGTATTCGGTGTATTCACTGTTACCATTGTAGTAACAGTGGTAGAACAACCACTAACTGAAACTGTATATGAGATAATAGATGTTCCAGCGGCTACACCTGTTACGATCCCTGTACTATTAACTGTAGCTACTGCCGCATTGGATGAAGCCCAACTACCACCACCAGTCATGTTAGAGAGGGTAGTGGTAATGGAAGTAGAGAGGGTAGTATTGCCTGAAATAGCACTAACAGTTGGTGATGTATTTATTGTCACAATTGTAGTCCTCACACATCCACCTACAGAGTAACTAATCGTAGCTGTACCTACTGCTACACCTGATAAAATGCCTGTTGTGCCAATGGTAGCCACAGCAGTGTTACCACTTGTCCATGTGCCACCGCCTGTTGTGGAAGATAGCATGGTAGTAGTACCTGCACATAAAGAGGTGGTTCCTGTTATTGCTGCTGGTATTGCATTAACGGTTACTATGGTAGTTCTTACACATCCTGCTACAGAATAGCTGATGGTAGCTGTACCTGCTGCTACACCTGATACGATTCCTGATGTGCCAATGGTAGCCACGCCAGTATTACTGCTTGTCCATGTGCCACCACTTGTAGTAGACGATAAGGTAGTAGTAGAACCAGCGCATACTGAGGCTGTGCCGGTTATTGCGGCTGGTAGTGCATTTACTGTATAGACAGCAGTGCCCACACATCCACCGCTGATAGTGTATGATATTATTGTAGTACCTGCGGCTAAGCCAGATACTACCCCTGTTGCCGATACTATTGTAGCTACCCCTGTATTACTGCTAGTCCATGTACCGCCACTAGTCGGGCTGCTTAGGGTGCTGCCACTTCCCGCACAAGCTACCAAAGTACCTGATATTGAGGGAGTACTACATGGTGCAACAGGTTCTACTCTGGCCCACCATGTATCCCATACATTTACAGTTGCAGAGCTAACCTCCTGTATGGTCCAAAAGTCTTTGTTGTTAATAGGGTCAACAACAGTGGCAGAATAATCTCCCCATCTATTTTTGCTACCACCATATGTTTTAAAGTAAGTGTTTTGACCGTCTCTGTATATGAATGGTGTTCTAAAAGAATCTGTAGGGTCAGTGTTCATTCTCAAAGAATATCCAGCGCTTGGACGCATAGTACTTGAGAATACTGAATATCCTATAAGTGCATCGTTGTCAGTATTTACAGCTATTGTTGGGTATGCGAAAAACCTACCTGATGCAGAATCGTCAACCCGTCCTACTTGTATCGGGGTGCCAGTGGTGTCTGTTTCCCACCATTGTACGGCCGATCGAGTAGGGTTTGTTGACGCATTGTAAGGTAAAAATATCGTGTGTGAAAACCACAGCCTGTTATTCATATAAATAAGCTGAGTTACTCTGTTATCTCCATTGTTAATTTTGTTGGTAGAGCCTAATTGAGGTGCATTATCTCCAAAAGAAGTACCGGTAACAGGGAATGGCTGATACCACCATGGTGCATCTGCCACGGGAAAACCTACTGATGTCATTACTTCAGAACCTACGTTGCCGGTGATCTTCCACATTCTCATTGATCTAGAACCACCATTCCACGCTTCTACCATGAACATGGTTCCCATTGTGCTACTGTAAGTAATAGCTGGACAAATATTTCCTGAACTAGATTGAGTTATTGCAGTGAAAGGTGCACCTGCCCCCGATAGAACATTTGCCTTATTGAACACAAATGTTTTACAGCCATTATATCCTGTTCCAACATTCTCAAAAAGCACTCCAGAAACAGTAATCCATTTATTATTGATACCCACATTTGGAAAGTCAATCCAATAATCGCCAGCGGCATAAGCGGTGATTTTGTACTGCCACCATTCACCAGTTGGATTGCCAGTTTTAGATACAGCCAGCAGTATAGATGATGTAGCGGCCCTTGCTCCACTTACAGCTACCATTATCCATCTATTTGAATATGGATCATAGTGAACTCTGGGGTCAAAAGAACCTCCTCCAGACAACACTGGTGACCAGAAAGCGTCCAGCGATACCTGTGAAACTGATGCTCCACTTCTGGTTTGAATTCGCACTGCAGAGTTTACTGCTGTAACGCAATAGTTAGAATCTACTGCTCCATGAGTGTCTGGTGGTATAGTGGTTCCATTATCTAATGTAGACTGAAAACTCGTATCAGCTGCAACTGATGCTGGCATTGCCGACATCGGTGTAGATGGAGGTGGAAGGAGGTAACTCAAAGCCCCATCTCTACTTCTTGTCAAAGAAGGATCTATTGGATCCAAGTGCAACGGTACACGCCCTTTGCGTGCCGTGTCTTTCCACTTGATAATTAGTGGCTCTGGATGTATACGCAGGTATTCAGCCTTTTGGGTGAAGTCTAGTACACCTCTTACAACTTCATGCCCAGTTTCGGTAGTTTGTGCATGAGAGATTCTGGTTAACAGTAGCAGAAGCAATAGCAACATGCTAGGTTTTGCAAAAATGTTTTTCGATTTTTTGGTGACGTTCGTAGCATTTCCAGAAAAATGCCTAACCTTACCGTAGTAGTAGTTTTTCATGTAGATTGGTTTTTACAATGTAAAATATTGTTGCAAGTTATCAAATTTTCGTTATGCGTCCTACTTTCTTAATTTATTTGTTAAATAGAATTGCTATCGTCGCTTGATATGTTGATTTGTTTACTTTGTTAAGGAGCGAATTATCCATATTTATTATCATTAATTATTATGCATGCTTAATCATTGTTGATATATAAATTGGGTTGGGTTGGCTAACTTTATGAAGTGATTGATTCATCTCCACGTTATGTTACGAATAATAAGTACCCTATGAAAGGTGCTGCAAGTGAGTTATGTATGAAAGCTGCCGCTTCAGCAGCTAACATCCTCAGGTGGAATATTGTATACAAAGATGATTTTTTATTGATTGTTTACACAGACATTCAGGACTATCTGGGTAGATATAAACTGACTTTTTCTCATACTCCCAATAATATTTTTATAAGCGCAGAAAGTTTGGGATATGACAATGACATTGATGTTAATGGGCAGAAATATATAGAGAAGTTTTATAATGCAATGGAGGCTGCGTTGGTACACATAGAATTGGCAGATCGTAATCTGCACCCGATGCACAGAGAAAAATATGGTGCATTATTGATATCAAAAACTTACAAAGCCACACCAGTAATAGTATACATTAACGCATTGGTGTATTTGGCTATGATAGTTTCGGGGGTACACCCTTTGTCTCCCAGTGCTAAAGAGTTATATGAGTGGGGCGGCAATTTCGGTCCTGCAGTGAGTAATGGGGAGTGGTGGAGGTTTGTAACATACATGTTTTTGCATGGGGGTGTTTTGCATCTTATCATGAACACATTTGCACTTTTGTACGTAGGTATGCACTTGGAGCCACTCTTGGGTAAGTTCAGATTTGGTGCTGCATACCTACTCACTGGTATTTGTGCAGCTTTATTAAGTATTTCTATGCATGGCAATACTGTGAGTGTGGGCGCATCTGGCGCAATATTCGGGATGTTTGGTGTTTTTCTGTCTATTCTTACTACTAATCATATACAGAGAACGGTACGCAAGACTATGTTGCGTAGTATGTTGTTTTTTGTGGTGTTTAACCTTATGATGGGTTTGCAAGGCAATACTGACAATGCGGCACATATTGGTGGTTTGATGAGTGGCTTTATTATAGGTTTTGTTTATTTTCCGGGTATTATTCGCAAAACATCACTCACAAGGCAAGTCATAGTTACTGCCCTAATACTTTTAGCGGTGTTTGGTATAAGTATGCTGGTAGCATATTATGCTATGAATAATTAATTGTCTTAATCAATAGGTGTGGGATATTGATTATGTTTGTATATTCACAATAATATAATGCACCCGAATATGCTCACACGAGTACTCTTTTCATTCTTCTCACTTTTTGTAGTTACAAATGTCACAGCCCAAACAGGTATTACCTGTACAGATACCTTGGCTGCCATGATTATGAAAGGTAACTACAATCCTGCCTTATACACTGCCACTACGGTGATAGCACATCCAGATCTGGTTAGTGCAGGTGTAAGAAATAATGTATCGCCCGATTCATTACGCTCTTATCTCAATACACTTCGTAGTTTCAAAACCCGCAATACTGGGTCTGATACAGCATCTTTGACCACAGGCATAGGTGCCGCACGCAGGTGGATATTTTCCAAGTTTCAGGAGTTTAGTGCTGCAAATGAGAATAGGTTGATACCTAGCTATTTACAATTTGATCAATTAATTTGTGGTATGGGTCAACACAGAAATGTGCTGGCTGTTTTGCCGGGAACAGATACCTCTGCAAAGGGTATTATAATAATAGAAGCTCATTTGGATAGCCGTTGTGCCGGGCTTTGTGATACTGCTTGTATAGCTGAAGGGATGGAGGATAATGGTAGCGGTACTGCCTTGGTTTTAGAGTTGGCAAGGGTAATGAGTACTTATAGCTTTAAGCGTACTGTAGTTTTTGTGGCTACTACCAGCGAAGAACAAGGACTAGATGGTGCTCGAGCTTTTTCTAATTACATTCAACAGCAGGGGATTAAAGTAAGGGGTGTACTTAATAATGATGTAATTGGAGGTATTACATGCGGCCATACTTCGTCACCTCCCAGTTGTCCTTCATTTAAACATATCGATAGTAATCAGGTTCGTTTGTTCTCCTATGGTGGATTTAGTTCTTTTCATAAAGGGTTATCGAGATTTATAAAGTTAGAATACAAAGAACTTCAATTACCATTCGTTGGGGTACCCATGACCATCAGCATAATGACACCTGAAGATAGAACAGGTAGGGGAGGCGACCATATACCTTTTCGGCAAGCTGGGTTTACCGCCATGCGTTTTACTGCAGCCAATGAATCGGGCGATGCGAATGTGACTAGCGGATCTTATCTGGATAGGCAACATACATCTGGTGATAGCTTGGGTGCTGATACAGATATGGATGGCAGTTTAGACGAATATTATGTCGATGTAAATTATCTGGCAAGGAACACTGTTATCAATGGTAATGCTGCAGCGATGATGGCTATGGGGCCACGTACCCCTGATTTTACCTTGACCAGTACTGGCGCTACACTTGTTGTTAATCTTACTACAGAAACTGATTATCCTCAATATCGAATAGGTGTACGCACTACTACCTTTGATTGGGACTCAGTCTATACAGTGGCAGGTGGTGCTACGACTTATAATATACCAGTAACTGGCAGTGGGTACCATATTGTAAGTATAGCCGCTGTAGACGACAAAGGAGTAGAGAGCCTGTTCTCAAAAGAATTGCAGGCCTTTGTAAACAGTGTATATGATCTCTATGCTACAACCAAACCCATAGAATTGCTGCAAAACAAACCAAATCCTGCAGATGAGGCAACAATGATATCTGTATTGGTGAATAATCCCACGGCTTACAAAGAGGCTTATATAAGTATAAAAGGTCTGGATGGTAAGGAAATACATCGGTCTGATATAACATTAAATGCAGGCATCAACGAAATTACCTATGATCATGGTTATAACGTAAATGGTACTTTCTTGTATTCGCTGGTCATAGATGGTGTGGTTATAGAGTCTCGAAAAATGGTTTTTGCCAACTAATGGGCTACTACGAAAATTACTCATTCATAAAGTATTGTCAAAATACGGGATCGCTTCTCATTTTCGCTGAGCTCCTAAGTAGTTTTACAGTACTATGCGTGTTTTAGCCTTATCTGTTGTTTTATTGCTTTTGGCAATCTCTGTAAAAGGTCAGTCGCTCCAAGGTGTAGTAACTGATGCCCAAACACACAAACCACTGCCTGGAGCTACAGTAGTAAATATAATCACACAACAGATATCATACACTGATGCAAATGGGTTTTACTCTATACCTGCACGTCAAAAAGATGTAATAGCATTTACATATATTGGTTACAAAAGTGCTGAACGTCTAAAGCCTTTTTCAGTTCTTATTGCTACACTCAATGTTGAATTAGAGCGATCGGTATACGACCTGCAAGAGGTTTATTTGCGTCCTGGGAAAATGACACAATATCAGATAGATTCCGCAGACCGGGCAGAGACCTATAAATTGCCATTGCAACGTCGTCCACCTTCCCCATTTATGAGTCCAGTTTCAGCTTTGGCCGAGTTGTTTTCTAAAAGAGCAAAGCGTACTTACCAGTTTCAAAAGAACTTTGCTGCAGGTGAAATTGAAAAATTTATTGATACTAGATATACGCCCGAATTGGTGACTTCTCTTACAGGGTTGACTGGTGATAGTATAGGGTATTTCATGTATGCAAATCCGATGTCTTATGATTATGCCAGGCTAGCTAGTAATCTAGAAATTAAAATGTGGATAAGAGATAATTTTAAAAACTGGAGTAAAAAAAATAATACAGTTAGTTTGGCAAAATGACATGGAAAAATTGATTTAGAATCAACAAAAATAGCCCTCGCGCAAGTGTGAGGGCTATTTTGTTGGTTAAGTGAATGATTATATTATTTCACCATGCTTTTGAATACTTTTTCATCAAGTTTTACAGGATAGTCGCGACGCATTTTATCATTCCATTGTTTTTCTAAATGATCTTGATATTCTGCAACAACATACCCTTTTGCCTCGCTTAGGGTTTTGGGGGTTGCATTAGGATAAACAGTTTTTGCAACTACTACAGAAATCGAACCATTATCCACGGGTAGTACTTTAATTTTATTAGCATTCAGTTCGGCAAGTGTGACATCTTTGTATCTAGAAAATTCATATCTACCACGCAATACCGATACACCATCTGGTCTGTCTGTGTTATTGATTGCTTTTGTGATTTCTTCTTCGGTATAGTTTCCAGCGTTTATCATTATCATTCCAGTATCAAAGGTTGCTTTGTTTTTAAATTTGTAAACAGCACCTTCGAAACCTGGCTCCCACATATATTTAGATTTGCGAGTTTCGAAGAATGCTTTTAAACCTACCGTGTCTTCAGATGCTTTTTTCCAAACATTTCGTTCCATGAGTTCGAAAAGCATTATGCCATCTCTATATTCATTCATGAGTGTTTTGAATTCTGGATTTTCGTCTACCAATTTGTGTTCTTGAAAGTCTGTAACAACGTTCGACATATACATATTATATGCATCGTTCACTACAGCATTTTTGGGGCCGTTTATTTTACCTCGTGTAATGTTGAACAAAAACGCCACAAAATCACTTTGTGTGTAATTTTTGCCTGATAGTGTAAAAAGAGTTTTGTTCATGTTTCTAAACTCTTCTGTTTTTATAGTTTTGGCATCAGCGCCAGTGTCAGGTATTGCAATTAGCTTGTTGAAGACAGGAGTAAAGTTTTCTTTATATTCTTTAAAGCCGTTTTTTGCTTTTACTTTTTCGTAAAAAATATCTCTTGCAGTTTGGGCCCTCGCATCATTTTCTACTTTGCGTTTCAGCTGAGTAAACATACTATCATATGGTTGCAACGGAATTTTTGCTAGTAATTTGATGATATGAAATCCGTATTCAGTTTGAATCGGACCTGCAATTTCCCCAACTTTTTTGATACCAAAAGCAGCATCTTCGAAAGCGGGCACCATTTTACCAGCACCAAATTGTTTCAATACACCACTATCATCTATTGAGTATCTGTCGTCAGAATATTTACTCACTAACTCAGCAAATCTAGCTCCGCCTTTTAGCATATTCATTACGCTGTCAGCGCGCAACTTTGCTGTTTTTTCACCTTCTTCACCCTTTGATTTTATGGTTTGTACCATTATTTGAGCCACCTTTACTTCTCCACGATCTGCACGTTTATCTGTAACTCTTAGTATGTGGTAGCCAAACTGAGTGCGAAAAGGTGCGGAAATTTTGCCTTTTGGTGTGCTATAGGCAGCATTTTCGAATGGATATACAGTTTGTAGGGCTGTGAAAAAACCTATATCGCCCCCTTTGTCTTTAGACCCTCTGTCATCAGATAAGGCAATGGCCATTGGTTCAAAAGATTGAGGATTGGCAGACACCAGTTTGTAAATGCTATCTATTTTGTTTCGAGCGGCTGTAGTATCAGATCCGGGAGGGCAGTTGATGAGTATATGTGCTACTCTTACATTTTCTTTTAAACGGTCATACGCCTCACGTATAAGTTTGTTGGTGATTTGTTCATCGGTAAGATAGTTTTTAGCAAGGTTTTTGCGGTAATTATTAAGCTCTTTTTCAATAGTTGCTACAGTATCTAGCTTTTGTTTGTCAGCTTCCGCAACTTTCATTCGAAATAGCGTGTACAGATCCAGATAACTCCTAAGTTCTTTTTCAGACAGATCTGGTTTTTTATTGATACTATTTTTTTTGTACACCCTGAGAAATTCGTCTTTAGTTACCGAATTGGGGCCATAAGTAAACAGTGTTTGCGCGTACCCTGACGACATAAATGCTCCGGCAGCAACAAATGATAAAACCAATTTTCGCATTGTGTGTGTATTTATATTTTTATTTGTTGTTTTTTTCTTTTCTCTCCATCATTTCGATGAGGTTTGCAATATTACTATGATCTAACCTTTTTCCTCTTATTATCTTTTTCTCGTCGAGTAAATATATAGTAGGTGTGCTATACACATCATATTTAGATCGCCAATCACCTATATGTTCAGGGTCCCAAGTTGTGGTCCAATCATCAAGCTTATATTTTTTTATAAAGTCTTTGGCAGCTGTTTCATCGTTTTCGGTACTAACAGCATATATTTTCAGACCCTTCTTTTTCAGGCTAGTTTGGAACAACGAGTCAATTTTGGGCATTTCTTCCTTGCAATGACCACAAGTAGGGGCATAAAATACCAATAATGTATACTTTGATTTTGAACCATTTAAACTTTCTTCTTTCTTACTTCCTAAAATAGGAAGTTTTATTTCTGGAGCGAGATTTCCGATAACATTAGGTGCAATTTTCATTGCCCGATCTATGTATTTATTAAGATCTTCGCTAGTTAGCCATGTAGCATCTCCTTTCATATAGTAATTCTCCACCAGGTATACAAAGACTTCATCCATTCCCATTATTTTACTGTTTTCAGCATTTCTAGTTAGCCACCAAAGAGTGTATTTAAACAACTCTTTGGTACCCCGAGATTTCTCCAGTAACATGTTAGATTCTTTGATAACACTGTCAGGCCAAGGCATCACCATTTTGTTCATGTATTCTTCCAGCTTGGCATCAAATACAGGGGTATGCACTAGTCTGTCGTCTTGTAAATTAAAATTGTCCCAGTAATGACTTTTATAATAATTATATGCAAACGAACTATCCTTGGTTTTGCCATCAGCCAAGAAATGAGGACCCTCAGGTACCTGAGGTACTTCTAGTGCGCTAAATATAGAAGTAAGTAATGTGCTTGGATACTTTTTTATGTGTGTTTTTCGGTATGCAGTGAGTTCTTTGCCAGCAGTGGCTACTTTTTTTCTGATATTAGCCGTGTCATCCGCATTTTTAGCGTTGGCATATTCTTTTTGTAGTTCTTGTTGTTTACTACTGTAGCCCTTTAAAAACAGAACATAGTCTTGAAAACGGTCATTTTCAGTCGAGTTAGTGAAGCTAAGTCCTTGAGGAAGCCTGTCTATTTCTGCATTAATAGTAAAGTCATCTCCTTTGTTCAAGAGAAACTCGAAATAGGTTTTTCTGTCCGATAGTAACATCATGTAAATACCCCCAATGAATTCTGGGTCTTCACTGTCAAAAACTGCAACACCTTTTTTGTCGAGCCTTGCAGAGTCTCGTTTGTAAATAGTGGGCAGTGGTTTTCCGTAGTAGTGTACTAGGTAAACCATAGAGTCCTTAAGAGAAGGCATTTTAAGGGTTATATGGTATCCTTCTTTTGCAACACCCGCCTCAGCCATACCAAAAACAAGTAAGGCAACAAGTACTAATCGATTCATATTGAGTTATTAATAGTTTCCGCTAAAGACGGAATTAAACCCAACTGTGTTGGTTAGGGTGGTCAAAAATAAATCATAAAACTATAAATCCACAGACATAATTTGCTTTTAGATGCAAAAAAAAGTTTAAAAAATTAAAGCCAGGCTGCCAACTTTTAATTAATACTGAGATTCTTATTTTAATGTTGCATTTGTCCTACCTGCCTTTAATAGCGCTTATGTAAGCTTATTCCAGCAACTGCCACACCTGTGGATAAATCTACAAACAAACCTGTGGTTCTATTTATATGATATTCTACACCCAAGTGTGCGTGCAGATATTCCTCTCTTAATCCTGGAATGCCACCTTTGATACCTGGGTAGCCGTAGTCCCATGTTTTGTTTATGTAAGTAAACCCAACTGAGCAGGCTATATACACATCCCACCGGCAAGGTATTTTTAATACTTGATCTAAATAGTAGGAAGTTTTTATACCAAATGGTAGTATTGTAGCCCAATAATAATAATATCGGGACGCAATGACACTGGCATCACCTTTATAAGATACAAAACCTAAAAAGGGGGCTATTGTTAGGTTGTTTAGGATGTCATATTCGTAATTAATAGTGAAAAAAGGAGCAGGCAATATTTCTGTACTGAAATATCCTGGGCCCATACCCATGTTAAACGAACGACCAAATGGTTCTGTATTGTTTTCCTGTCCTTTGCTTTCTAAATTATTAAACAGTAGCAACAATAGAACGACTGGATAAGTGCAAGTTTTCTTCAGCTTGGGGTAGGCGAGTGTGAAGTAAGGAAATACGAGCATAGGGGTATTGAGAAAGTGAATATACGAACTAGATGAGACATTTTAGCTGTTTGGGTTATATTTTGCCTTGTCAGGATTTGGTAAGATGTGCCTTTTCTACTTTATAGTCATGGCGTATTGCTGATTTATAATTATTGTTTTTTGGTTTCATAGGCTTAATTTTGCAGCGTGTACCGACAATTAATAGCCATATTACTGCTGCTCAGTATTTCTTTTCAGAGCTTTGTAAAGTTAGGTATTGTTATATGGTATCAGGTCAATAAAGAATATGTAGCCCGCAATCTGTGTGAAAACAAGAATCAACCAGAGAAAAAATGTTGTGGTAAATGCTACCTGAATAAGCAACTCAATAAGGCAGATAAAGGTACAACAGAGAAAAATAGTTCAGTGCCTCAAAAATGGAATTTAGGTGAGGTGATAGCTTATACATT
>CAMDNC010000088.1 GCA_945902755.1 Flavipsychrobacter stenotrophus | reverse complement strand
AAGAGTTGACCTTAGAGACGAACTGCAAAAACAAGTAATGGAAAGTATAGCAAAAGGTGCTAAACTGCTGTGTGGTGGATTTATACCAGATATGGAGGGTGCTTTTTACCCAGCGACAGTTCTTACCAACGTAAAAAAAGGTATGCCAGCCTACGATGAAGAACTTTTTGGACCAGTAGCTGCGATAATTGAAGTTAAAAATACCGAGGAGGCCTTAAAAATCGCCAACGATACAATTTATGGATTGGGTGGCGGAATAATTTCTAACGACATAAAACTAGCTGAACGATTGGCAAGAGAAGAGTTGCAGGCTGGCAATTGTTATGTGAATGACTTTGTGCATTCGGACCCATTATTACCCTTTGGTGGTATTAAACAAAGTGGTTACGGACGAGAGCTCGGGACATTTGGAATTAGAGAGTTTGTGAACATTAAAAGTGTGTACATCAAGTAAATCAAAGTGGCAATTAAGATTAACAAAAATGAATAATTGGCTGATGTTTGTGTGTTTAGTCAGGTTTTTCATGTACGTTTGCGATTGCCAATATCTTAAATAGAAGATGCAGTTAGCTAATAGATTACAGTCATTCTCAGAACCGCAGACAATAAAAATGGCCAAATTAGGCCGGGAACTGAAAGCCAAGGGTGTAAATATCATTGATCTAAGCCTAGGAGAACCAGACTTCAAAACTCCAGAACACATTTGCAACGCAGCGATAGCAGCTATGAATGAAGGGTACACCAAGTACACTCCGGTAGCAGGAATGCCCGACCTTCTGGAAGCAATAAGTATCAAGCTGAAAAGAGATAACAACCTTGATTATTCACCAAGCGAGATCATTGTTTCATCTGGTGCTAAACAATCTTTGGTGAATGCTATTCTTTGTTTGGTAGACCCAGGAGATGAAGTATTGATACCTACACCATTCTGGGTAACCTATGCCGCGCAGGTGCAACTAGCTGGAGGTAATATAAAGTACTTGAATTGCTTCATTGATACAGACTTTAAACTCAGGCCAGAGCAATTAGAAGAAGCAATAAGTCCTAATACAAAACTGTTCATTTTTTCATCTCCTTGTAATCCCACGGGCAGTGTCTATACCCGCGAAGAACTAGCAGCATTGGTAGAGGTTTTTAAAAGACACCCACAAGTAACCATTATTAGCGATGAGATTTATGAATACATCAACTTCATAGGTGGTCATGAAAGTATAGGTCAGTTTGAAGAAATAAAAGACCGTGTAGTGATTATCAATGGAATGTCGAAAGGTTTTGCCATGACTGGATGGAGATTGGGTTATATGGCTGGTCCTAAGCATCTGGTGCAGGCATGCGACAAATTACAAGCACAGTTTACATCGGGTGCCAACTCTATCACCCAGAGAGCGTCGATAGTGGCACTACTCAGCGATCTGAAGCCCACACATGATATGGTGGCCGCTTATAAAGAAAGAAGAGACTTTGTGATAGATGCACTTCAAAATATGCCTGGTGTGAAATCTAATAGTCCGGGTGGTGCATTTTACGCATTCCCACACATCAAACCTTTCTTTGGAAAAAGTTATGAGGAGTATACTATTAACAATGATGTAGATATGAGTATGTATCTGCTAAATGAGGGTCATGTGTCTACAGTGGCTGGAAGTGCTTTTGGTAATCCAAATTGTATCCGTTTATCTTTTGCTACATCGATGGAGAACCTCAAAGAGGCAATGACTAGAATTGCTGCTGCGCTAGCAAAGCTATCGTAATTTTACATATATTTTGCCATTTTCAACGAGTGCCAGATAATAGTCAGGCACTCTTTTTTTTGAGATTGTTCCAATGTTCATAGAGAATATTGTTCGCTTGGTAAACTATCTGCCATTCAATGGGTCATAGTGCAATGCGATTAGTTTTCAGTATCCATTTCAAAACCTTATTTTGATAAATATTACGCGTTGCTTATACTATGACGAAAAAGATAATTCTGCTTCTGACTCACTTAATTGTTTTATACCTGCCGGTTTTTGCACAGGTATATAGTATATCTGGCATTGTAAATGACCGAAACGGTGATATTCCTATTGGCGGTGCAAGTGTATCTATTACAAAAAAAGATGGCAATAGTGCGACAAAAGGTGTATTAACTGACGAAGGTGGCAAATTTAAAGTTTCGGGATTAATCAATGGGGCATACTTGGTAGAATTGGAATACCTAGGTTATAGAAAACTAAGTAGGAGTATTACAATTGCCAACGAATCAGTTTCGATGGGTGTATTGAAGATGGAAACCGAAGCGAAACAACTGAAAGATGTCAAAATAGCCAGCAAACAAATACGTGCTGAGCAAATAGGAGACACCAGCCAGTTTAGAGCTGATGCTTACAAAACTAATCCTGATGCTACCACAGAAGATTTGGTGACGAAAATGCCAGGGGTGACTTCTGATAACACTGGATTGAAAGTAAACGGTGAAAATGTGCAGCAAATATTGGTAGACGGGAAGCCATTTTTTGGGAACGACCCTACAGTGGCCCTAAAGAACATGCCTGCAGAAGTGATAGATAAAATTCAAATATTCGATAGATTAAGCGACCAATCTGGTTTTACGGGGTTTGATGACGGTAATGCTCAAAAAACAATGAATATCATTACTAAGCGCAGCAAAAGCGAAGGTGTATTTGGCAAAGTGTATGCCGGATATGGTACAGACGAAAGATATTTGGCTGGTGGTAATATCAATTTTTTCAAGGGTAATAGACGGATTTCTGTATTAGGATTGTCTAACAATGTTAATCAACAAAATTTTAGTGCTGAAGATATATTGGGGGCTACTGGAGGCTCGCAAGGTGGCGGTAGAGGTGGCAGAAGAGGTGGTGGAGGAAATGGAAGCAATAATAATTTTATGGTAGGTCAGCAGGGAGGCATAGCAGCTACCAATGCACTAGGATTGAACTATAGCGACCATTGGGGCAAAAAAATAAAAGTAAGTGCCAGCTATTTTTTCAATAACACCGACAACACCAACAATTCTGGCATTACCAGAAACTACTTTAGTAATCCTGATAGTGTTACGTTATATACAGATATCAATACGTCAAAAACACTCAATACAAATCATAGGTTTAATGCAAGGCTAGAGTATACAATAGACTCTGCTAACTCCATTACATTCACCCCATCATTCAGTTTGCAAGAAAACAACTCATCTACTGTTGGCATAGCCAATAACAGTGCTGGAGATGTACTCCAAAGCCTTACCAACAACAAAACAAATGCTTATAATAACGGATACAACTCAACAGGAAACTTGCTTTATCAGCATAAATTCAAAAAAGCACGCAGAACTATATCGTTGAACTTAAGTGGCGGGTTGAATGAAAAATCAGGAAATGGCACTAACTATTCTACAAATGAGTTTTACAATGTCGATACCTTGATAGACAAAAGGGACCAACGATATGAATTGTATACTAACGGTAATAATTTATCTGCAAATCTATCTTATACAGAGCCGATAGGGAAATCGGGACAGTTAATGTTGTCTTACAACCCATCAATTAGCAATAATGTTTCAGACAAGGATACTCGATCGTTAAACACTATAACCAACGAGTACAGCGAAAAAGATACACTCTTCTCCAATAGTTACAATAACAGCTACAATACACAAAGAGCGGGTATCAGCTACAGAATCAATAACAAAAACTCTAATTTCAATATCGGCACCAATGTGCAGCAAGCTACCTTGAATGGGGTGCAGATTTTCCCAAAAAACTTCAATACCGAAAGATTATTCAATAATGTTTTACCTAACTTATTTTTTAACCATAAGTATGACGATGGTAGAAACTTAAGAATAATGTATCGTACCAGCACAGATGTACCTTCATTAACCCAACTTCAAAATGTGATAGACATATCTAACCCTATCTTATTGAGAACAGGAAACGTAGCATTGAACCAAACATTTGAACAAAGACTGATAATGCGTTATGGACTTACAAAATCACAGTCAGGTAGAAATTTGTTTTTGAATATGTTTATTAGCAACACCAATGACTACATAGCAACTGCTACTTATATACCTGCTAGAGATTCAATGTTTTCTGACCCAGTCACCAATACTTCTATAATGATTAACAGAGGTAGTCAATTATCTCAACCCGTAAATCTGGATGGATACTGGAACACCAGACTTTTTGCTACCTATGGTCTTCCGGTCGGGTTTATTAAGAGTAATGTAAACTTCATTGGCGGGCTCAATTATGTCCGTACCCCAGGTATTATAAATACATTGCTGAACTACTCTGACAATTATGTGCCCTCTTTAGGAATGGTAGTGAGTAGTAATATAAGTGAAAACATAGACTTCACCCTTTCATACACCGGTTATTATAATGTTGTGAACAATAGTATTCAACGCAGTGCAAACAATAACTTTTACAACCACAATGCTTCTTGTAGACTAAATTGGATATTTCTCAGAAATTTTGTTTTCAACACCAATATTGCTAACAACTACTATACCGCATTTAGTGGCACAGGCTCCCAAAACTATTACCTATGGGGTGCGTTCCTAGGTTACAAATTCTTAAACAAAACTATGGAAGCGAGGATAAGCGTTTACGATATTTTGAACCAGAACACTAATATTAGCAGGTCTGTTACTGAAACATATATTGAAAACACCAACACTCAAGTATTACAGCAGTATTTCATGGTTCAACTCACCTACAACATACGCAAATTCAAAGGTACTGCCCCAATAGAGCCAGTGAAAAAAGATGGTAACTTTATGCAAATACCAGGAGTACCAGATTACAGGAGATAGCTGATTATCTTTGTTCAAATAATAACAATGGCACGAATTATAGCATTAGATATTGGTAAGAAAAGAACAGGCATTGCTGTAACCGATCCGTTGCAGATAATAGCTACTGCGCTCGATACTGTAGAAACAGGTGAGCTAATAGGCTACCTAAAAAAGTATATTTCTGCTGAACCAGTTGAGAAAGTAATAGTAGGCTATCCATTAAATATGGACGAAACACCTACAGATGCTACCCCTATTGTAGACAAGTTTATTTTAAAGTTCAAAAACGTATTCCCAAACATGCCTGTAGAAAAAACTGATGAGCGAATGACATCGCGCATAGCATCGCAGCAAATATCAGGTATGGGACTAAAAAAGAAAACCCGAGAACAAAAAGAACTTATAGATTCTGTAAGCGCAGTGATGATGCTTCAGGAAGCATTAGAAAACAAAAACTATTAACAGCATTTTACAAATCAGAAATAAAGGCAACTATTTTTAAATTTACATTGTATTTCCACTTCAAATAGACGTTTTGATACTCTACCAGATTTTTTTATGGCTTTTCAGATTGGGTATCGGTATCAATGCCCTTTCCAACAACAAATCTAAATTATGGATAGCGGGTAGAAAGAACTGGCGAAGCCAAGTAGTTATGAAACTAGCGCCAAATGAAAAAAGAATATGGATTCATTGTTCCTCATTAGGAGAGTTTGAGCAGGGACGACCGCTGATAGAGTCAATAAAAAATCAATATCCTGGCTACAAAATCGTACTCACTTTTTTTTCACCTTCGGGGTACGAACATTGTAAAAACTATACTACAGCCGATTACATTTTCTATTTACCAATGGACGGCAAAAATGCTGCAAAAGACTTTGTGACATTAATAAATCCCTCGCTGGTTTTGTTTGTGAAATATGAGTTTTGGCATTTTTATTTATCAGAAGTTAGTAAGAGAAATATCCCTCTGTTGTTGGTTTCTGCAGCTTTCCGCGATTCCCAAGTATTTTTTAAATGGTATGGTGGTTTTTTCAGGAACATGCTTGGCTATTTTACACAAATACATGTGCAGGACGATAAGTCTGCAAAGCTGCTTGACGGAATAGGGCTGAAGGAAAACGTATTTGTGACTGGCGATACCAGGTATGATAGGGTAACTGAGATAGCTAAAAAACTGAGGTCATTACCAGAAATAGAACGATTTAAAGCAAAAAATAAGATCGTAATTGCAGGAAGCACATGGGCGGCCGATGAACAAATCCTACATAACTTCTTGCCATCATTGCCCGTAGGTTGGAAAATGATCATTGCGCCTCACGAAATTGACTCAACCCATATCAATCAACTTATAACATTGTTTGGCAGCGATGCTGTTCTTTACTCAAATTTTATTGTCAACAAAAACACTGACGCAAAAGTGCTGATTATAGACAATATTGGTATGCTATCTAGCTTGTATGCTTATGGCCATGTAGCATATGTGGGTGGTGGATTTCTGAAAGGAGGCATTCACAACACTTTAGAACCAGCCATTTTTGGATTGCCTATTGTTTTTGGACCTGTTTATAAAAAATTTACGGAAGCCGTAAGTATGGTTGCTGAGGAAGTGGCATTTGCTGCAAATAATGAAACAGAGGCAATAACAATTCTTAATAGTTTGGTTAATGATGAGCCACGGAGAGTTATGATACAGCAGAAACTGAAGCATTTTATGGCTAGTAATACTGGTGCAGCAGACAGAATACTTGCTAACATTGAGAAGAATAGATGGCTTTCTTAATAATATACTCAGTAACGACTGTTATAACAATAGTTTATGCTACCCTATTATTATCTTTGCAGTCTTAAAATAATAATCTCATGCCCGGAACAGAACTATTCGGAAACGAAGAACGCAAAGAAATAAATGACGTACTGGAAACAGGTATTCTGTTTCGCTATAATCATGACCAGCAACGTAATGGTATATGGAAAGCAAAAGACTTTGAAGCTGAAGTGTGTAAAATAACTGGTGCTAAATATGCACATGCTATGTCCAGTGGGTCTACAGCCATAGCTACCGCTCTTGCTGCTTCGGGCATAGGTACAGGCGACGAGGTTATAGTACCCCCATTTACTTACATTGCTACAGTGGAAGCAGTGTTGTTTGTAGGTGCGATACCAGTTTTTGCAGAAATCGACGAAACACTTTGTTTAAGTGCAGCCGGAATCAAAAATGCAATCACCCCCAATACAAAAGCTGTATGCTTGGTGCACATGTGCGGTGGAATGGCAGACATGGACGGCATTATGGAAGTGATGAATGAGCACAGTCTGATACTAGTAGAAGATGCTGGTCAAGCATTTGCTGCTACTTACAAGGGTACTGCAACAGGTTTGTTTGGTACTGCGGGTAGTTATTCTTTCGACTTTTTTAAGATAGCAACTGCCGGTGAAGGTGGAGTGCTGGTGACTAATGATGAGGCTGTTTACAAACTAGCAGATTCTTACAGCGATCATGGTCATGACCATGTAGGTAGCAACCGTGGCATGGAACAGCATCCTATATTGGGCTTCAACTACCGCATCAGCGAGCTACATGCTGCTGTAGGCGTAGCTCAGACACGTAAAGTGCCACATATACGCGAGGTGAACCGCAAACACAAACAAATGTTGGTTGACTTACTTTCACAAACTGAGGGTATATCTTTTGCACATCTGTGCGACCCTGCGGGCGACTCTGCTACTTTCCTGAATATACTGATGCCCGATACTGAAACCGCTGCACGTACGGTAGCAGAAATGAACAAAGCTGGTATAGGTGGGTTCAACTACTGGTACACTAACATGTACCATTTCATCAACCAATGGGATCATATCAAACACCTGAAGACAGCTTCAAAACTACCAGTACAGCTATTAGGTCATTCTCAGGATTATACCAACCTTCATTTGCCCAAATCGCAGGAAGTAATAGGTAGACTCATATCGTTTGGAATACGTTGCACATGGACAGCAGAAGAAGTAGCAACCCTGGCTGGCAGAATAGCTACATGTGCCAAAGCAGCCATGAGTGTGGAGCAGACAATAGCTTAATTGGGAATAAAAATAATACTAGTAAGGCAATATAACTATCCATTGCATGCACAAGAATTTCAAAAATATAGATAAGGTAGTTTTTGGTAGAGGTAGCTTTTCTATGCTAGAAAACATACTGGAAGATAAACGCAGTGAAAACGATCATTTCTTTCTGTATGTCGTAGACAACTACTTTAACGGTAAAGAACTCGAAAGTAGATTACCCGCCAAAAGTAATGACGTTGTGAGGTTTATAGATGTAGACCCACACGAACCTACTACTGACCAAATTGACAACCTGAGAGATGAAGTGCTGAAAAATCATGGCTTACCGTCGGGTGTAGTGGGTATTGGTGGTGGCAGCATAATGGATATTGCTAAGGCAGTATCACTTATGTTTACCAATGAAGGTTCATCTACCCTGTATCAAGGTCTAAACCTTATCAAAAAGCCAGGAATATATCACTTGGGCATACCTACAATATCTGGCACGGGTGCAGAGGTATCTATGACAGCAGTACTGACAGGACCAGAGAAAAAATTAGGACTCAAATGCGATTGGACTGTTTTCAACCAAGTGATACTTGATGCCGAACTTACCAGTACTGTACCGGTGGACAAATGGTTGTATACTGGTATGGATACGTATATTCACTGTATAGAATCTGAGCAGGGCACGCTTAATAATGCATATAGCCACGCTTATGCTGAGCAGGCACTTAAACTGTGTCGCGAAATTTATTTGGGCGAAAATGCTGGTCAATCTCCCGAAAATGATGACAAACTAATGGTTGCCAGCATGATGGGTGGTCTCAGCCTTACTTACTCAGAGGTGGGTGTGTGCCATGCGCTATCTTACGGCCTGTCAAAAATACTAGGTGAAAAGCATTGCTATGCCAATTGCTTAGCATTTCAGCATCTCGAAGACTACTATGGAGAGGGCGTTAGCGAACTGAAACAAATGCTTACCCGTCACAATGTAACATTACCCACTAGTCTGAGTAAAAACTGGAGCAACGAACAAATAACAGCGATGGCCCACGTAGCCTACAATTTGCCACACATGTGGAACCATGCTATAGGTGCCGACTGGAAAGAAAAAATAACTATTGAGACCATAGAAGCATTGTACAGAAGAATGTAAAATGCTAGTGTGTCATAAATACTCTAATTAGAAAAATAAAAAATCATATAATGAGCGCAAAAAAAGTAAATGTCAGCAATATAGTATGTGGTGCCGATGAGTTGTTTCTTATATCTGGTCCTTGTGTGATAGAAGACGAAATAATTATGATGAAAACTGCCGAAAAACTGAAAGAAGTAAGTGAGCGGCTGAATATTCCTATCATTTACAAATCATCATTTCTTAAAGATAACCGCAGCAGCCTAAGTTATTATGACGGCCCGGGCCTAGACAAGGGGTTGAAAATACTAGCCAAAGTAAAAGAGCAATTTGGCTTCACCTTACTTACAGACATTCATTACCCCGACCATGCTGCCCCTACGGCTGAGGTGTGTGATGTATTGCAAATACCTGCATACCTATGCATGCAGTCTGGTCTGATGGTTGCCGCCGCAAAAACTGGCAAAGTAGTGAACATAAAACACGGACAGTTTTTGGCACCAGACAATATGAAACACCCAGTGGCCAAGTGTGTAGCAGCTGGCAATGATAACATAATACTTACAGAGCGTGGATACACTATGGGCTATAACGACTTGGTAGTAGACCCTCGTAGTTTTTACCACCTGAACCAGATAGGTTATCCGGTAGTATTTGATATCACCCACGCAATACGTAAATATGGCATTCCTAGTGCCGATGCAAAAGGCGGTGCTAGAGAGTTCCTACCCGTACTTAGCAGATCTGGCGTAGCGGCTGGTGTAGATGGTATCTTTATAGAAACTCACCCCGACCCCGAAAAAGCACTTTGTGATGCGGCTAGCCAGCTAAGCGTCTATGCATTGGAAGAGTTCTTGAAACCATTGATAGAACTACACGCAATAGAAGTGAAATACAGAAACTAAATACCTTTCATCAAAAACCCTACAAGAGTTCTTTACACATTTCATTATTATTCTAAAATTCTTGAAAAACATCTCTATGAAAAAAATATTAATACTAGCATCGTTGTTTTTAGCCACTCAAACTCAGGCTCAGAAGAAAACAACCTATTTCGAAAACGGCAAAAAGTCATTTGAAGGAGATTACTCGATTGGTTTATTTAACCAGAACACTCGGGATTTTTACAATTTTGATACAGCGTCAGATACCAGAAGGGCAAACAGTTTGAACATGTCTTCCAGGGGTATGGACAGAGAAGCTCAACCCCAAAAGATATATAACGGCAAATGCACGTTTTACTATGACAACGGAAAAGTATCTTACAGTGGCGAGTACCGACAAGGAATAAAAACTGGTGTATTCATTTATAACTATTATGACGGTAGTAAGGAAGCAGAACTGAATTTTGAGAATGGAATGGCCGATGGTAAATGGCAAGGCTGGCATAAAAACGGAAAAACAAGATTCGAGCAACAATATGTAGCTATTTCCGAAGCAGAGATAGATACCATGTTAGCTAAAAAAATGAGAGCCACTACCCCACTAGCTGGATACTCATTGATGCAAACTCGAGGCAACATTCGAAATTTTGGCAATGATTCAATGCGCAAATTGCCTAATGGCGTATTCAGCAAATTTATAGAGCAGGAAAACTCTTTTTTCAAAAACTCACATTGGAATGGTGAGTTTAACTCCTATTACGAAAATGGTAAAAAGTGCACAGAGATGCGCTATAGTAATGATGTGCGTACTGGTACCTGGAAATACTGGAGTGCTGAAGGTGAATTATATGTGTCTTTAACTTTTACAGAGGGTAAAATCACAGATGCAGTCAACAAATTGCCGGCAGACATGCAACAAAATGCACCAATGAGGCCGGGAGATCGTTCAATACCTGGTTTCAAAGATAGGCTGAACGATTCTACAAGAGGTAAAATGGGTACTAACGAAGTATCCAGACCAGATCAGCAACCCTCACCTAGTATAGATGTAAGAAAATACATCGACGAAAACTTAAAATACCCCGAAGCAGCGCTTGCTAACAAAGTGATGGGTCCTGTTGTCGTTAAGTTTACTGTCAATGAAGATGGAACGACTGCAAACCATGAAGTAGTAAAAGGTTTAGGACACGGATGTGACGAAGAAGCAGTTAGGGTGATAAAAAGTATGCCTCCATGGAAACCAGCATTGAAGGACGGCAAACCAACAAAAGGCTCAGCGAGTCTCCCAGTGTTTTTCAGACCGGCACCACCCAAAAAATAGTATGTAGTCTGTGTAAATAAATACAAACCTGCACACAGTATGAGTTATAGCGGCCCAGATTTACGAACAGTAAACGTTACTAGGTATGTTACCCCACTTAGGGAGGGTGGCTCTATGCCGGCTATCGCTGCTGCTGACGATGACTTTATGTATGTACTCAAGTTCAGAGGTGCAGGTCAGGGTCGAAAAGCACTAATAGCTGAGCTTATAGGTGGTGAAATAGCTCGTGCTTTAGGTTTACGCATGCCTGAAATAGTATTTGCAACGCTAGATGAAGCATTCGGGCGAACAGAACCTGATGAAGAAATACAAGACCTACTAAAAGCTAGTGTCGGTCTCAATCTTGCTATCCACTACTTATCAGGTGCCATTACATTCGACCCAACAGTAACTAAGGTGGATGCTCTAGAAGCATCAAAAATTGTTTGGCTCGATTGTTTGTTGATGAACGTAGACCGAACCTGCCGCAACACCAATATGCTGGTATGGAACAAAGACTTGTGGCTAATAGACCACGGTGCATCTCTCTATTTTCATCATTCTTGGCAAAACTGGACCGAGAAAGCTTCATTGCCTTTTTCGCATATTAAGGATCATGTATTGTTGCCACAAGCATCAGAACTCTCTTCGATAGATAAAGATTTTTCTGTAATCTTAACAAACGAACTAATTCTGAAGATTGTAATGCTCCTACCAGACGATTGGTTATCAGACGATTCGCCATTCGCATCTTTACAAGAGCACCGCCAAGCATACTATCAGTTTCTCACTACAAGAGTAGCACATTCTCAAACCTTTGTAAAAGCTGCACAAGATGCCAGAACTGCACTTATTTGAGTATGCCGTGCTTCGTATAGTACCTAGAGTGGAACGTGAAGAATTTCTTAATGTCGGGGTTGTATTGTATTGCAATAAAGGAAGGTTTCTTAGAATAAAGTACCTTCTGGATGCAAACAAATTAAATGCAATTGCCCCTCAACTCGACTTAACTGAAATAACAAAATACATCGAGGCATTTGACCATATATGCCAAGCGAAACCAGACAGCGGTGCGATAGGCAAACTACCAGTAGCAGAACGCTTTAGATGGCTAACGGCCACACGAAGTACAGTTTTACAATGCTCGAAGGTGCACCCGGGTTTATGCCACACTCCAGACGAGATGCTGGAAAGCATCTACGCACAGATGGTACTGTAGTTGCTTTTCTTCATTTCTAATCAATCCTATTTCTCTAAAACGATAACGCGATATTCACAATCCATTGCATGATTGTAAATATCGCATTATATCAAAAATATAGTCAATTTATATGTCGCGATTCATTAACTGTATTGCTCCTTGACCTGGGCTTCTACTACTGCTAGCGATATCATGTTAACTATTTGCCTTACAGTACTGCCCAACTGCAATACATATACTGGCTTGCGCAACCCCAGCAATATTGGACCTACCGCCTCAGCACCACCAACTTCTTGTAGCAAATGATAGGCAATATTGCCTGCTGCCAAATTGGGGAAAATCAACACATTGGGCGATTCATTTACCAAATCAGAAAAAGGATAATTTTCTTTTAGCAAGTCTTTATTGAATGCAACACCTGCCTGAACCTCTCCATCTATTACTAAGTCGGGATTGTCATATTTTATTCGGGCTACTGCATTGCGAACAATAGTTGCCTCTGCCGATGGACTACTACCAAAATTGGAATACGAAAGCATTGCAATTCTCGGTTTGATATTGAAGCTGCTAACCATGTCTGCTGTGAGCATAGTAATATCTATCAGCTCATCTTCAGATGGAAAGAAGTTGAGTGTAGTATCTGCAAAAAACAGAGGACCTTTTTTGGTAAGCATTATATACATACCCGCTACACGTTTCACACCTTCTTCCATGCCTATTATCTCCAATGCTGGTTTTATAGTATCAGGGTATTTGCGTGTGAGACCAGATAACATAGCATCTGCATCACCATTGTGCACCATCATACAACCAAAATAGGTACGCTCTCTCATTGTTTTTTTGGCTTCATATAGATTTACGCCCCTTCGTTGACGCATTCCAAAGTATAGTTCGCCATATTCATTGCGCATATCTTCGGCGTCCTCCCCTTTAGGGTCTATAACTTTCACCCCTTCCAAATGTAATCCATACTGTTCTATCATCGCGGCAATCTTCTCTTTATTACCAAGCAGTATAGGAATGGCAATACCCTCATCATTAGCTATTTGTGCGGCTTTTAATACTTTGATGTTTTCTGCCTCGGTAAACACTACCCTCTTTGGGCTCTGTTTTGCTTTGTTGTTGATGTATTTAAGTAGATTGTCGTAAGAACCTGAGCGACGATACAATTCCATTTCATATTCTGCCCAGTCAGCTACGGGTTTGCGAGCTACACCACTTTCCATTGCAGCTCTAGCAACTGCTGTTGATACACTTACAAGCAAGCGTGGATCCATTGGCTTGGGAATAATATAGGTTGGGCTAAACACCAAATGATTATTGTTGTAAGCCACATTTACAATGTCTGGCACAGGCTCCTTAGCTAGTGCTGCCAAAGCATATACTGCTGCCAATTTCATTTCTTCGTTTATCGTACTTGCCCTGACATCTAAAGCACCCCTGAAAATGTAAGGAAAACCCAATACATTGTTTACCTGATTGGGGTAGTCGCTTCTGCCGGTAGCCATTATCACATCAGGACGAGCTTCGAGAGCGTCATCATAAGTGATTTCCGGATTAGGATTGGCCAATGCAAAAACTATGGGTTTTTCTGCCATACCCTTCACCATGTCTTTAGAAACTATATTACCCTTCGATAACCCAATGAATACATCTGCTCCCACCATAGCCTCAGCAAGGCTTATAGCTTCCATGTTTTGGGCAAATGGACGTTTATTATCATCTAGGTCAGTACGGCTAGATACAATAAGTCCTTTAGTATCATACATGTACATATTTTCTTGCAACACACCCAACTTCTGGTATATTTTGCAACAAGAAATTGCTGATGCGCCTGCTCCGCTGATTACCATCTTTATGCTATCAATGGGCTTTTCCACTAGTTCTAATGCATTGAGCAATGCAGCGCCAGAAATGATAGCAGTGCCGTGCTGGTCATCATGCATAATAGGAATATTCAGCTCTTCCTTAAGTCTTCGCTCAATCTCAAAACATTCAGGCGCCTTAATGTCTTCCAGATTTATTCCACCAAAAGTGGGTTCCAAAGCCTTCACTACTTTTACAAATTCATCTATTTCTTTTACATTCAACTCTATGTCAAATACATCTATGTCAGCATAAATCTTGAACAACAACCCTTTGCCTTCCATAACTGGTTTAGAAGCTTCTGGTCCTATATCCCCTAAACCTAATACTGCAGTGCCATTGCTTATCACAGCTACTAGATTTCCTTTGGCTGTGTACTTGTATACATCATCAGGGTTGGCATGTATTTCCATACAAGGGTCAGCCACACCAGGCGAATACGCTAATGCAAGATCTCTTTGAGTTTTTGTTTCTTTTGTAGGTATTACTTCTATTTTTCCCGGCCTACCTTTTGCATGATATTCGAGTGCGTCTTCCTTCCTTATTAGCTGTGCCATTAAATTAGTATTTATGTCGCCCAAATTACACAATAGGCATCACATTTGGTATCTAAAAAAGAATATAATAAATCATCAAAAACGACTTATAAG
>CAMDNC010000087.1 GCA_945902755.1 Flavipsychrobacter stenotrophus | reverse complement strand
AACTTCTGTAATTGGTGCAACTTCTGGTTCTGTTGCAACTTCTGGTTCTGTTGCAACTTCTGCAACTGCTACGTTTTCCGTTTCTGCTGCAGGTGTTTCTACTGTTTCAGGAGTTACAACTTCTGATGTAGTTTCAGTTGGATTTTCTGCCTGTGGTGCAGTTTCTTCTTGGTTGATTGTTTGGTCTTCCAATGTACTTTCAATTTGTACGGAAGCAATTTGTTAAATGCTCCGGAGGTTAAAAAATAAATTTATGATTGCAAAGGGACGCAAAGATAAGAATTAATCACAAAATAAAGTTCAGATAAGCCCTTTTATAGCACTTATTTCATCTTTTTTCGCTTTGGTAGGCATGGCATTTTATCACTATCTTTGCCTTTGGTACAATTTTTGCCATATCCATCTCAAACTACACACAAAATGAAAAGAACAATCTTCCGTCTTTCCGGAGTAGTATTGCTCAGTTTACTATTTACCTCCTGCATAGTATCCAAAAAGAAATTTGATGCAGAAACTGCAAGAGCGGAAAAAGAAAAAGCAGAAAAAATAGCCCTAGGCAAAAAGCTCGATGAACAAGTAGATATTAACAAAAAGCTAAACGCTACTAATGGTGAGCTTAAAAATAACATTGCTGCACTCAATGGCAGAATAGGAAGATTAAAAGATAGCATCGGCAATCTGGAAAATAGTGTTAGAGAGCTCAATAACCGTATTAATGTTTTAGGTGATGAAAAAGAAAATACCAAACGACAGCTCAACTCTACCAAGGAGCAGATCGCATCACAACGCCAAAGGTTAGAACAATTGCAGGCATTGCTTGATCAACAACAGCAAGCAGCAGAGGCTTTACGAAGCAAAATAGCTGAAGCACTAAAAGGGTTCAATAGCAATGAATTAACCATTAAAATGAAAAATGGTAAGGTCTACATAAGTATGCAAGAAAGTCTATTATTTCCTTCTGGGAGTGCCATCGTAAATCCTAAAGGTAAAGATGCATTGTCGAAAGTAGCAAGCGTACTCAACACTGGTTCAGACATCAACATCAATATTGAAGGCCATACTGATAGTATTCCAATTCGCACAGCCAAGTTTGCCGATAACTGGGAACTTAGTACTGCTCGCGCTACTTCTATAGCCCATGTACTTATTGATGAATATCAAGTTTCACCAGCAAAACTTGTGGCTAGTGGTCGTAGCGAATATGATCCAATTGCTCCAAATTCAACCCCAGAGGGCAGAGGACAAAATAGACGCACTGAAATTATTTTGGAACCAAAATTGGATGAGTTAATGAAGCTTATGGAGAAAAAATAGATTTCTTCTTTTTAACAAAAACCGAGGTATTTATAACGGTGCTAAAACACCATAATAAATACCTCGCTTTTTTTTAACTCATGTAAATGAGCTAATTACTAATCTAGTTTGTCTAGTTGCAGAACTTATTTTTTTAAATATACCCAAATAGTAGAAGATAGCACATGTCATTTTAACGGACAACTTCTGCTTTCATTTTCAGATTCATTTGCCATTCTTCCAACCTTTCTCTCTCGTTTACTGAAACTGATAGTATTATTTTCCACTGATTGTTTTTGTCTAGTTTCAGTGTGTAATGGTAGTCGCAATTGTATATGGGTTTATGATTTTTGTCGTAAAATTTCCAGTTTACTTTAGCCGTCATTATTCTATCTGTCTGTGCTCTTCTTGTCCATAGCTCATGCCTTACTTGTGCTATCCCAAATTGTCTATAGTAGGCTGTTCCTTGATTGAAAAAACCTTCTAACTTGCCCAAATCGTTAAATAATGTTGTTGCATCATCAGACAGCATAGTGCAGGGTATATTGTACATATACGATAGACCCTTAGTGTCATAGTTTTCCAGAGCTCTGGCATAGTTTTCGAAAAAAATATTTAAATTTTGCATCTGGCTTTTTGTGAAATTTTCTGTCTTTTATTACCTGTGGATGGTGAAGGAAATGAATCTATTCAGTTTGCAAAACTACCATTTTACAACATGCCGAAAATAACTTTATAAACATTTTTCCCTTAGTAATTCGTAAAATCGAAAGGGTATGTTTATTTTTGAACCTTAAACGCTCGTCTGTTGAAAACCCTGCTAAATAATATACAGTTACAATTAACACTACAAAGGCTAGCACATCAGTTAGTAGAGAATCATAACAGTTTTAGCAACACAGCTATAATTGGTATACAGCCTCGTGGCATTCTGTTATCAGACAGAATAGTAAAGATGGTCCAAAATATCATCGGTAATAATTGTATCAGTTATGGCAAGCTGGATATTACTTTCTATAGAGATGATGTTCATACCACATCTGATATTCAGTTGCCGTCCGAAACTGATATATCATTTAATATCGAAGGCAAAAGGGTGATTCTTATCGATGATGTTTTATACACTGGTCGCACCATACGCTCTGCTATGGATGCTCTAATAGATTTTGGACGACCAGCAGGTGTAGAGTTGTTAGTTTTGGTAGATAGGCGTTTCAGTAGAGAACTGCCAATACACCCCGACTATACGGGTTACACAGTAGATACTATTCTCACCCAAAAAGTGAAAGTATACTGGCAAGAGAAAGATGGCAAAGATGAGGTAGTATTAATAGACAAAAAGTAATGCTATCAATCATTTGATTGCTATTGCTAATTTTATTTACATTTATAAAACCGAAAGGATACAAGGCAATATGCTATCTGTAAAACATCTGTTGGGAATTAGAGAAATAACTGCTGAAGACGTCGCGCTCATTTTCAAAACAGCCGATAATTTCAAACAGGTACTTCAACGTCCTATCAAAAAAGTACCTTCATTACGAGATACCACTGTAGCAAATGTCTTTTTCGAAAACTCCACCCGCACTCGTTTGTCTTTCGAATTGGCAGAAAAACGATTGGGTGCAGATGTGGTCAATTTTTCCGCATCTAGTTCATCAGTTTCTAAAGGAGAAACACTGATAGATACGGTGAAGAATATATTAGCCATGAAGGTAGACATGGTGGTAATGAGACATGCTGCTAGTGGTGCGCCTTGGTTCCTCGCAAATCATATCAATGCAAGTATAATTAATGCTGGTGATGGTACTAATGAGCATCCTACTCAAGCATTATTAGATGCATATTCCATGCGCGAAAAAATTGGAGATCTCAAAGGTAAACACATTGCCGTGATAGGAGATATTATGCACTCACGGGTAGCGCTTAGCAACATTTATTGTCTCACTAAATTAGGGGCTAAAGTTACTGTTGCTGGTCCGCCAACACTTATTCCCAAGCACATCCAATCTATGGGCGTAAGGGTAGAATATAACCTCAAAAAAGCGCTTGAATGGTGCGACGTAGCTAATGTGTTACGCATACAACTCGAACGACAGCATAAGCCATTGTTCTCTACACTACGTGAATACGCACTTTATTATGGGGTCAATCGTTCGATGCTAGATAGCCTAAAAAAAGATATCGTTATTATGCATCCAGGTCCTATCAATCGCGGTGTTGAGCTCAATTCTGATGTCGCAGATTCTAAACAATCTATAATATTAGATCAGGTAGAAAACGGGGTCGCCATCAGAATGGCAGTAGTTTATCTTCTTTCTGGCAAACGCGATAATATCGAATAGCATTTGGGTATTCAAACGTGTCGCTACTTATTTCTCTAATCAGAATCTTAGATGTCTTACTGTTTGTCCCTGATTAATCAACTGCTTCAAGGAGTCTATGCCTATTTGCAAATGAGTAGCTACATGTTCTTTTGTTACTACATTGTCACTTTCGGCGGTTTTTACACCTTCTGGTGACATAGGTTGGTCAGATACTAGCAGTAATGCACCAGTTGGTATTTTATTGTAAAACCCGGTAGTAAATATTGTCGCAGTTTCCATGTCTATCGCCATAGCCCTTATTTTTCTCAGGTATTCTTTAAAGTCATCATCATGTTCCCATACTCTTCTGTTGGTTGTGTATACAGTACCAGTCCAATAGTCGCGCGAGTAATCCCTAATTGTTGTTGATATAGCTTTTTGTAATGCAAAAGAGGGGAGGGCAGGCACTTCTGGCGGAAAATAGTCATTACTTGTACCATCGCCTCTTATCGCAGCTATAGGAAGTATAAGGTCCCCTACATTATTCACTTTTTTTAGTCCTCCACATTTTCCCAAAAACAATACTGCTTTCGGCATTACAGCAGACAATAAATCCATAACAGTAGCTGCACCAGGACTGCCCATTCCAAAGTTCAGTATCGTAATGTCTTCGGCAGTAGCACATTGCATGGGTTTGTCAGTACCATATATTTTAGTATTATGCATTTCTGCAAACTGCTTTATATAGTTGCTGAAATTGCACAGCAAAATATATTTTCCAAACTCTTCAAGTTGTTGTCCAGTATATCTGGGTAACCAGTTTGTAACTATTTCTTGTTTCGTTTTCATTCGCTAAAATTAGTTCCTTTTACTATTATTTCTATCTCAACTATTCATATTTAACCCTTTCTCAACTTTCAGTATCCTAAATATTATTATATTATCAATCTTCGTAATGATATAATAAATAAAAAACCTGTAACTGGTGAAGTTTACAGGTTTTCTATATGTAGATTGATATTCTTTTCTATCTAAGAAGTGTTACATTCCCTTTGTGATTTTCTATTTGTCCATCTTTAAATTCCGCATCTATAACATATACATACACTCCTACAGGTTGTTCGGTACCATTAAATCTTCCATCCCATCCTCTACCATCCAGTGCATTACCTGTAAAAATCAACTGTCCCCAACGATTGTAAACGTTCATATTGAACTTGATCATTCCTTTACTTAGCAGATCACGCGGGAAGAAGTAATCATTGATTCCATCACCATTTGGAGTGAATACATTTGGAATCGTAATGTAACAGTCATTTACGACAATCACAGAATCAGAAGATTCACAACCATTCACAGTTATAGTAGCATAATATGTACCAGGTGCAACCACTCTGATTTTATTTCCTGTTTCGCCTGTGCTCCATTTCCATGTAGCAGCACTTCCAAAAGTATTCATATTACCTGCTTTCAACTCTATGGCTTCGCCACCAGGACATATTGATGTATCTGCACCTAAATCAAAACTAGCATAAGGAAATATAGTTATTATTTTAGACATTTGAGTGTCTTTACAATATTTATAGTATGCTCCTACTGTAACGGTATATACACCAGCACCACTAAAAGCATGATAGACAGGATTTACATTAATTATGCTATCCATTGGCTCGAAATTCCAAGTTACACCTTCATTTCCCTCACCAATATTACCTGCAGTAAATGTCATGTATTTACCCGCGCACGAAACAGAGTCTGTAACAGAGAGCGAAAGTCTTGGGTAATCCCATACTCTTACTGATACTTTTGTTTTGCTACCTGTGCATCCTTCAGCAGATGTTTGTGTCACATACCAGGTAGTAGTACCAGATTTTAATGTAGAAGGTGTCGGTGCTATCAAGGACCCAGTATCACTCGGATTGCTAGTATACCACCTCATATTATTACCAATTGCACTTAATTGAGCGGCAATGTCATACTGACAATAATTAGTATCACTCAATACTGGAATTCCTGGTGTTTGGTTGATTGTCACATTTAAAGTCGCATATTTAGTACATCCGTTAAGAGTAATTGCTACAGTATACGTTCCAGTTGATACCGTTTGCACGTGAGCTATATATGGGTTTTGGTCCATTGAAGAGTAAAAGTTAGGACCAGTCCATTGGTAGTAACTTGCGCCGGTTGTCGACTCACTGCTCAGGAATAACGTGTCGTCGGAACATACAGGTGTATTGCTCGCAGCAGAAGGTACTGGCGATACCCTTATTTCTACGAGGGTAGAAGAGTAATTAAAACAATTGCTCCTTGTCACAGTAACTGAGTATACACCTGCCATACCTAACGTCGCTGGAGTTATTACAGGATTTTGAAGGACAGATGTAAAACCACCGGGGCCTTCCCAAAGATAAGTAACTCCTGGTGTAGTACTGTTCGCAAACAGCATTAATGCATCACCTTCACATACATAGCTATTGCTAGATACGCCACTCAAATCGGGTGTTGTTGGGTCCGTTAATACCACTGGTCCAACAGTGTTGTAAGGACACAATGCACCTACTATGGTAAAGTTAGTATATGTACCAGCGTTAAGTCCCGTCAAAATCAGCTGCCCTGATGCATTAGCAGTTATTGTTCTTGTTTGCGCCAGTCCATCAACCATATAGGTGATCGTATAAGTAGTATCTGGCAGTATTCCACCATGTATTGTAATCCTACCATCATACCCTAGACAGGTAGTTGGATTTGTAAATGACGCAATACTAATAATTCTGGGTGCTGGTTCATTTAATACAGCCACAGCAGTATCTGTGCACCCTAGCGCATCTACTAGCGTTACTGTATAGGTACCCGCTGGTAGTCCAGTAGCTGTAGCAGTAGTTTGGGTAGGGGCTGTACTCCATACATAATAATAAGGTGCTGTGCCAGTAAAAGGCGCAGCTGTTGCCGATCCATTACTGTATCCATTGCACGAAGGTGTGTCAACAATAATATTCGTATTTACACCTGGCAATACTGTAATGTTGAAAACGTGCTCCATGTCACAACCCGCAGTATTAGTAACAGTTACAGTATATGCCGTCGTGACTGTTGGCGAAGCTACCGGATTAGCACAACCTGTACAGCTTAGCCCTGTAGCTGGCGACCAACTATAGGTAAGCGGTACAGCTATATCTGTTGCGTTGGGCGATAACATCGTACTCCTTCCGCTGCAAATTGCTGTATCATTGCTTGGATTTAAGGCCATATGTGCAGGTGTGATGGTCGTGTAAAGTGTGTCTGAACATCCAAAACCTGGGAAAGGTGTTAGTATCACTGCCAATGTAGTTGGACCTGGGGGATAGGGTATCGTAATAGATTGTGTAGTGCCATACAAAACACTAAATGTACTGGAATCATACCATGCATAGCTCGCAAAACCTGGAGGTGCTGAAAGTGTCGGTGGGGTCAGCGTATCGCAAACGGTGCTTGCAATCTGAAACAACCCACAACTCAAATCTATATATGCATAACCATAGTGTCCACCAAGCGAGCAATCTGCAGTAGTAAATTCAATAGCTACTGTAGTTCCTGCCATTCCAGATAGGTCAACAGCAGCAGTTGACCATGGTAGGTATCTTATAGTACCCACTGACAAAAAACCTGGTATTACTCCAGACACATAGTTGTAACTGGCACAAGGAACTGCGACTGCTGTCGCTGAGTCATAGGCTCGCACTGTAAATCTTGGTTGCTGAGCCGCTGTATGACTTGGGTCTTGCATTACCACTGCATACCTATATACTAGGCTATAGTTCGTAACTCCCACTGGTATTCTTACATAATAAATTGCGCGTTCAGCTTGAGCCCCTGTACCATTGTTGCCGAGTCTGAAAGAATGATTACCACCCCCAGGTGCTAATACCGGAAAGCCCCCTACAGGGTCCGTCGCCCCGCCCGCACAGCCTACTAAGCCGGTTACAGAGGTCAATGTGTGCCTACACGCAATCGGAGCAGTTGATGTAGGTAAAGATGGCACACCAGCAGGGCAGCATGTACCAGTAAAAAAGTTCCAATTAGACAAGTCTCCCAACTCAAAATCTACATTGGGTGGGCAGGACAACTGTGCTTTAACAGAAATACTTATACTTCCCAACAAAATAAATAGAAAGAGTAGCCTTTTTATGTTCATAATTGTGAATTTACAAATCGTTAGCAAATATATTACCCAAACAGCTAAACTAGCACTCGATAATACAAAGTTGTTTAACAAATAATATTTACCTAAGCAATTTATGAAGTTATTTTTGAATTTCATACACTCTTATGGTATATAAAAATAAAAATACGAGTTCGGTTAATATAGACACTAAAATATTAGCTGATAGTTAATATTGAATTGACTCCGCGTCTAAATGAATGATTTATGATGACTATACTAATTTGTTCTACTTACTAAAACACCTACTGAAAATGTTCACAAACTGCTTTGTTTATATTGTTCCAAATATCTCACTGTCGGTAGTATATCTATTTACTCCACCGGCTTCACCATTACCAATTTGGCTGGCTTCCCATCAAATAAAATATTGCCATTCATTTCTTCCACTTCCACTGTTATGCCATTTTTCTTTAGGTGTTTCCACTTGTTTTGAGTAGAATTTTGTTTGTCTATTTGTTTCATTATTTTTTCATACTTCCCGCCATCATCGCCAACTATGATATCTTTAACATACATCAATCTGAATTCTTCATAACTGTAACCATAATAATTGATAGCATAATTATTTACATCAAGAAATCTGAAGGTTTCACAATCTATCACCCACGATGCCCAAGGACTATTCTCAAATAGGTATTGGTTTTTTTTCTCAGACTCCTTAAGTCTTATTCTTGCCAGTACAGCTTCAGTTATGTCGCGTATGTAACCATTCATTTTTATTGGTTCATTATTTTCGTTACGTTTTATGCTTACCTCTGCATAAATGTATTTCTCTGCCTTATCACTTGTTGCTATTCTGCATTCAAACTGTAGGTTGTTAAGATACTGCAATGCATGTTCATTTATTTTGCGCACATGTTGTTGGTCTTCTGGATGTATGCGCTCCAAAAAATTGTTAAATTCAGCAGCAACTTCCCCAGTTTTATATCCAAGAATTTTATACATCTCATCCGACCACGTCATCTTTTGATTTACATAGTCTATCTGCCAGCTTCCAAATGATGCCAATTTTTCGGCTTCTTTCATTATAGATTCTCGATCGATAAGCTCTTCCAAATACTTGTTTCTTTCTAATTGAGAATTATATCTTTCCATCACACTGGTTACAGCAACAGGTAATCTCTGTAATCTATCTTTAAGTATATAATCCCAAGCGCCTTCTTTCATTGCCCCAACAGCAAAGTCTTCTGAAACAGTACCTGTTACTAATATAAATGGAATGTCTATCTTTTTGTCTTTCAGATACTGTAACGCCTCCATTGCAGTAAATTGTGGTAATGAATGATCCGCAATGATAAGGTCATACCGATAACTGTTTATGTGGTTAATGAAACTGTCTTTAGTTTCAATTACAGTTATGTCAAAATTCAATTTTGCTCTCTCTAGTATTTTTTTCGCCAGATAGGCATCCATTGTCTCATCTTCAAGATGAAGAATGTAAATTTTTTTGTTTTGCATATTTTTGTGATTAAGAGTAGGTGTGATAACTGGGGTTTTGTGCGGTAATAGGAATTACAGGATTAATTGATTTCTAAAATTGGTCAAAATCCAGAAGCAATCAATATTTATTGTTTAACGGGGGCCACTGGTTCAGCAATAACCAATACATTTTAAGTTCTGCTATTGCTTCAGAAAACGACTCGAAATTTACTGGTTTCACTATGTAACTGTTAACTCCCAATCTGTAACTCTCTATCATGTCTTTCTCTTCCTTTGAGGAGGTCAATACTACGACAGGCGTCATACATGTTTTTTCATTTGATTTTACCTGTTTCAAAATTTCCAATCCATCAACTTTCGGTAAGTTTAAGTCTAAAAGAATCAATCTGTTAACATTCCTTTTTTGCACATCTGCATATTTCCCAGTTCCCATTATGTAATCCAATGCGTCTGCTCCATCATCGATATGCACAATATTGTTTGCAATATTATTTTTCATTAGGCTTCTTATTGCCAGTTCTGCTTCATGCGGATTGTCTTCAATGAGTAATATTTCAATATTGTTGTTCATTTTGAATAGATTTAGGTATGCTGAAATAGAATGTTGCTCCCTCATTTTCTGCTCCTTCGGCCCAAACTTTTCCACCGTGTTTTGTCACTATCCTTTGTACCAATGCGAGTCCCACTCCTGTGCCGTCAAAGTCTGCTTTGTTGTGTAGCCGCTGAAATACTCCAAACAATTTATTACTATACTTCATGTCAAATCCTATTCCATTGTCTTTTACTGAGTATATTACTTCGTCGGTGTTTTCTGTTGATCTAATAGTTACTCTAGGGTTCTCTACCTTCGATGAATATTTAATTGCATTAGATATCAAGTTGCTCCACACATGTCTTATTAACACTCCATCGCATTTTACAGCTATAAGTTCGTCTGTGTCAAACGTTACTGACCTAGTTTGTAGAGATATCTGTTCCTGAATAGTACTCAGCACTATGGCAGACATGTCGGCATTCTGTACAGTCAACTCCTTTCTGCCCATGCGTGCTAAATTCAGTAGCGCATCTATCAATTTACCCATATGACGGGTATTGTACATTATTATATCTAGTTGCCTTATTCCTTCATCACTGAGTTCTTTTTTGTAGTCTGAATGTAGCATGTCGGCATAGCCGTTGATGATTCTAAGTGGAGCTCTCAGATCATGCGATACTGAATAAGAAAATGCTTCTAATTCTTTATTTGCAGCCTCTAACTGTAGTGTTCTTTCGGCTATTTTTTTCTCCAAATTTTCATTCAGTTGCCTTACTTCCTGTTCAGCATGCTTGATTTTCGTTATGTCTCTAAAGTTGAATACTAGCGCATGCACTGCCGTGTTTTCTAGCAAATTACATACTGTACCGTCAATGTTAATATACCCTCTATGTATATGGTTTAGTCTTATTTCAGCTCTTTGAGGTTTCCTTGGTGTTTTTATAGCTACGGCTATTGCATCTTTTAGGATATCGATGTCCTCTGGGTGAACTAATGTTGACCAGTGCACAGCTTTACTTTCCTCTTCTGTTCGTCCGCTGAGGTCATAAGCTGATTTATTTGAGTAGATCCCTTCCAACTCACCGTTCATTAGTGATATCGCATCAGCACTATTTTCAATTATCGATTTGAATTTGAATTCAGTTAATCTGATTTCTTGTGTTTTTTCTTCAATTATTTGCTCTAATTCCTCATTCATTTTCCTTACAGCTTCTTCTGCATTTTTCCTTCTTTGTATCTCTGCTTCAAGCTCTGGGATGGTTCTTGTGGCAAATGCAGAAGGAAGAAATTTTACAAGAGCAACTACGGTTACCCAACTGATTATAGCAGTTACGAATTTTGCCAAAGAACTTATTCTGTAAACAGGTATCCAAAACATCATTGCATCAATGAAATGGGTAATTCCACATGCCAATATGAATGCTGCAAAAAGATAATATAGTTTTATGTAATGGGCGTTATTCTTCCTTACTACATATCTTAAAATTATAAACGGAATTGCAAAGTATGCTGCCCATATCATTATATCACTAACAATGTAAAGCCAACCTTCAAACTCACTCCATATACCACAATGCCATCTTGCCGGCCAATCTGAAGTGGAAAACATTTTTCTGAAATATTCAAAAACCTGATTCATGGACAGTCTACAATTAAACACATTATAAATATCATTTTTTTAAAAAATGCTTTGTGCACTTTGTAAAACAATGATAATTTCGACTTTTATTTTCAATAAAAAAGTAATGTAATGATACAAAAGTATTTGTAACGTTATGCCCTGTTTTTGTATAATATATTTCGTTAATTATAGTATGCTATCGATTACAGTGTTATACAAAGCAAGCTTTGCTATAACCACTACTTCATCTTACCTACACAATTTATTAGATCAATGCAAACTCCAGCCCAACAGTAGCCAACCCAATACAATTAACGGAGATGGGATTTTAGAATAATATAGCAGGCAAAAAGTTATTACAACTACTATCAAATTTGTCCATTCAAACGACAAAACTTCGTCAAATGCCATCGATCTAAACAAGAATATTCCTGATGCCCAAATTATACCCACGATTGCAGCATTTATGCCCTCTAATGCTCTGAAGATTATAACATGGTGTTTTAGATTTTCATAAACAGGAAATAGGAAAAACAATAAAAGTGTGCTTGGCAAAAAAACGGCTACTGTAGCAACTATAGCCCCTGTGGCTTGCCACATTCCTCCATATTGACTCATTGCCATTCCACCTACAAAAGAGCAAATAGAAAAAACTGGACCAGGCATTGCTTGCACCAGTCCATATCCTGTAAGTAGTTGCCCAGATGTTAGCAGCCTGCTATTGCTGCGACTTACAAACTGATAATACATCATCGGTAATAGAGCCTGTCCTCCCCCAAATACTATTGCTCCAAATCTGTAAAAATTCTCAAATAAATTAAATATCCTACCATTTTGCCAATTTTCAGTTCTGGCTAATTCACTGACCACACCAGCAGCTATAAATATTAACCCAAATGCCCACAAATGCACCCATTTTATACGTTTAGGTTTATGTCTTGTATCGGGAATTCTGTTGTTACTGAAGTTACTTACTATACCAGAAATTACCAATATAATAGGGAAAACCCAAGGTGAGTTAATAAATAATGTAGCTACCAAACTCCCTATCATAATCGCAGCAGTAGCTATAAATTTTATGCTAGTTTGCATCATTCTTGCAGCTGCAAAAAACACAAATCCTACTGACATGGGCTGTATGTAACTAAATAAATGTAATGGGAGGTATTTGCTGGCTTGTCCTGCACCAATGTGAAAATGGTAGATAATATAGGAGAATATGCCCATTATCATCGAAGCGGGAAATATCCATATCAATAGCGTAATTAATGCCAACGGTATTCCGCCTCGCTTTAGTGCTATAAGCATCACTGTCTGCGTAGACGATGGCCCAGGTAGCATTTGGCAAAAAGAATTATACTCCAGTAGTTCTTCTTCTGTTAAATCTTTACGTTTTTGCACAAAGGTTTTTACCATCATGCCCATATGACCCTGAGGTCCACCAAAGGCGGTGAATGAGTAAACAAATACTGCTCTAAGAAAGGGTATATGCCGCAGCAGCATCATCCGATTGCTCTTTTAGAAATCAAGGTACTAAATTATCTTGCTAAAACTAAATTTTCTTATTTTCTTTTGTAATATACGTCATTGCAATAACTCTATATCTACTATACATACAAATTTTTTTTTTGAATTTTTTTTGCCTCAAAAAGCTACGTGATTCTTTTCCTACGTTATTTATTTTTTAACTATCAATCAAACGTTTGTTTAAATTCAAACGTTTGTTTAGTTTTGTAAAAAATATTCCTGAAAATGGAGTTTAATGAGAAACAACAGTATATCATATCTGTCGCTGAAAAACTATTTTCTGTCAATGGTTTTGACGGCACGTCTGTCAGAGATATTGCACAAGAAGCAGGTGTGAATGTTGCAATGATCTCTTATTACTTTGGCTCCAAAGAAAAACTTATGGAAGCGGTTTTCGAGCAAAAAACCAATGTAATGAGACTAAAAGTCGAAAACCTATTACAGAACTTTGAACTTTCTGGTCTGCAAAAAATATACTCGCTTATTGATGATTACGTAAACAAGTTCATGGGGCAGCAGCAGTTTCAAAAAATAATGTTGCTAGAGCAATTGGTGGATAAAAACGGTGGCATTCCTCAACTTATTTACGAACTAAAAAAGAGAAACATAGTCTCTATAGAAAAACTGATTCATGATGGACAACGTAACGGTGAGTTTATAAACGATATAGATATTCCATTAATGATGAATACCATGGTAGGTACAGTTAGCCAGATGATAATCTCACAACGTTTCTACAAAGATGTCAATAATCTGCAACAGCTAAATGACGACGAGTATAAACAATATATGATTGATAAATTAAGTAATCATCTGAAAAGACTATTTAAAGTAATACTTACAAATGAAGCATAAAATATTAACCCCCGTTGTGGCTATTATATATTCCACATTGTCTTGTTTTTCGCATGTGTTGGCACAAGACGTCCGGCTATTGCCGTTAGGTGATGCAATAAGTAGGAGTATACAAAACAGTGGTAAGCTGAAGATAGCTGATGCTAAGGTCGAAGAGGCAAAGGCCTTACATCATGAATCCCTGAACAATCGACTGCCAGAAATAAGAGTATCAGCGTCTTACCTAAGGCTTAATGCACCCGACGTTAGCTTGAAAATGAATACTTCCGGTACACAAACAGGAGAGGAAAATACCAGTAGCTCCACGCCTAAGGTCGATCAGGCGGCTTATGCGTTGGTCAATGCTTCCGTGCCTCTGTTTGCGGGTTTCAGAATCAAATATGGTATAGAGTCAGCTAAGTATTTAGAGCAGGCAACTAGGCTAGATGCAGAAAAAGACAAAGAAGAGGTCATTCTTAACGTTATAAGTGCATACAGCAATCTCTACAAAGCCCAAAAGTCAGTAGCGTTAGTGAAAGAAAATCTGGAAAGAGAAAAACAAAGAGTTATAGACTTTTCTAATCTGGAGCAGAATGGAGTGATGGCCAGAAACGACCTATTGAAAGCACAACTACAAAAATCAAATATCGAACTTGCTTTACTTGATGTAGAAAACAGCCTGAATATCACGAACGTAAACATGAACCTGATGTTAGGTTTACCTGTGAGTACTATTTTGATGACAGATAGTTCTGGATTTGACGTAGTACCCATGCCCGGAACAATCAATGAATGGATAGACAAAGCTCTTACTAATCGTAAAGATCGGTCAGCACTTGCACTGCGAATACAAGCAGCAAGTATTGCCGTTAAGGCAAATACTGGGGCATATTATCCCTCTCTGGCTTTTACCGGTGGCTATGTAGCTGCCAACGTTCCCAATTTGCTCATATTATCTAATGCTCTTAATGCTGGTGTAGGTTTACAATATGATATCGCTTCATTATACAAAACTAGTGCTAAAGTAGATGCTGCAAAAGCTCGTCTGCATCAGGCTCAGGCGGCAGATGGAATCCTTGCAGACCAAGTAAAGTTAGAAATTTTCAACGCATATCAAAACTATATTGTTAGCGTCAGAAAGATAGATGTTTATAA
>CAMDNC010000086.1 GCA_945902755.1 Flavipsychrobacter stenotrophus | reverse complement strand
AAGAGGGTAAACTATACAAACAAGAAATGGGCGATTTTTCGTTTGTACCTATGCTGCAAGGGAAGAATAGTGTGTAAAATACTTCTCCAATTTACTTAAACTACCAATCCCCAGAAATATCAATTTCTGGGGATTGTTTTATATAACCGACTACCTTCAGCAGCTATCCTATTTTCTTATTTAGCCACTGCTGGTCCTGCTATTTCTTTAATTTTTGCAAACACTTCATTTTCACCACCTTCTTCATAACCTATGTGTTTCCATGCCATTTTGCCTTCTTTGTCTATAATCATCGTGAAGGGTACTGACTGGAAGTTTAGTGAGCGTTTAAGGTCAGAGTTAGGATCTATGTAGTAGGGGAAAGACCAACCCTGCGATATCGCATAAGTACGTACCAATCCTTCTGCACGAGCTTCATCTATCGACATAGTCATAAAATCAAAGTCTACTTCTTTTTTCCAGTCGGCTAGTTTCAGCGATATATTTTTTATCTCTTTTTTGCAGGGTACACACCATGTAGCCCAAAAACTAATAACAGTCACACGTCCTTTTTGTACAGTTTCGTTGAAAGCTACTTTTTTACCAGTGTTCACATTTTTTACCTGTGTGCTTGGCAAATCTTGTGCATGTATAATGGTTGTTGCTAATAAGCATGCCGCAATGGCGAGCATTTTTTTCATATTTTGTTTGTTTTTTAAAATATTAAGCGAAAACTTTGCCACATTTGATTTTCAGGGCTAATTTCGGAAAAACTTTAACAATTACAGCGTTTAAATGAAAAAACCAGTTCTATTCTTTCTTGCATCAATTTTAACAGCTAGTTCTTTCGGTCAGGGTACACTTTCAGGCGATCTGATGATGAACCTCAACTTTTTTCATAAAGATACGAACATTCAGGCATCTGGAAATCCTCTTTATGACAATGCACTCAGTGGTAGCGATGGTTGGCTTACTTTAAGATATGCCACCAACAATGGTTTTACGTTTTTCGTTCGTGCAGATGCATTTAACAACTCCAACCTAAAAAATCCAGTAGCAGCCAATACCGACTTCGGTATAGGTGCCTGGAATGTAACCAAAGAACTCGACGATCTTACTATATCTGTTGGTACTATCTATGACCAGATAGGTTGTGGTATATTGTTCAGGGCTTACGAAGATCGTGGTTTGTTGATAGACAATGCCTTGGTGGGTATTTCGCTCAAGTACAAGTTTGCCGATAATTTTATGGTGAAAGGTTTCACTGGACAGCAGAAAAACAACAACAGCGACAACAATCTGGTGAACAATGTAAGATATGCACCCGTTATAAAAGGTATCAATGCTGAGGGTGATTTCTCAGCTGGAAATGTACATATCACCCCAGGCATAGGGGTGCTTAATAGAACACTCGATGCTGCCAGTATGAATGCAGTGGCGGCTACCATCAATAGTCAGGATACACAGGCAAGGTTCAATCCTAAGTACAATATGTATGCTTTTTCGGTATACAACAGCCTGACCTACAAAAACCTATCTTGGTATGTAGAGGCGGACTATAAAACCAATGAAGCCATCCAGAAAGACAACATACTTCAAGACAAAACTGGTAATGTATTATATACCTCACTTAGTTATGGCATGAAGGGTATAGCGTTGAGTTTATTTGGTAAGCGCACCGAAGATTTTGTGATGCGTACCTCACCCAATGAAACACTACTCAGGGGTATGCTCAACTGGCAACCCATTATAGCAGTTTTGCGCCCATTGCGCCTCATGTCGCGCTACACACCAGCCTCTCAGGATATATCTGAAATGGCAGGTACTGCAAACCTTACAGTTACCCCTAACGATGTTACCAACTTCACATTTACCTACACACACATCAATACACTAGAAGGAAGCAAACTGTACCGCGAGGCTTTTGCTGAGGCTATCTATCAGGGCTTGGGTAAGTGGGTAATAGAGGGTGGAGTACAATACATGGAGTACAATATACTAGCCTATCAGAGTAGGTCGTCTTCTATCACAGTTCCTGTTCAGTATGCCATCACTCCTTTTGCCGAAATTACTTACAAAATTAACGACCAGAAGTCTTTAAGATTCGAGGCGCAATACATGGACGCCAAACGCGATTACGGTTCTTGGGCTTTTGCTTTACTAGAGTTTAACATTGCTCCTAAATGGTCTTTTTCTGTGTCAGACATGTTTAACAGTGTGCCTAACAAAGGTGTAGATAATGTAAACTACAAAGATCCAGGCAATCACTACTATAGTGTGTTCAGTGCCTACACTAAGGGGCCGCACAGGTTCACTTTAGCTTATGTAAAGCAGGTTGATGGTATCAACTGTACTGGTGGTGTGTGCCGTTATGAGCCCGCATTCAGTGGGGTAAAGGCTATGATCAATACAAGTTTCTAATTCTGTAACACAACTATCTGTATAAAAGGCAAAACGGGTGAAGTTTTTTGAAGTGCGTAATTTTTCGTTTTTAGTTGTTTTGCTTTTTTGTTCAGGTAGTGTTTTCGCACATCCTGAGTACAAGGCTACGGTGGCTCATGTAGTTACTGGCAAAATGGTAATTGACGGCAAACTAACAGAAGACGACTGGGTTCAGCGGTCTACTCTTTATAGGTTTATTCAGTCTACCCCTCAACCTGGTATTGCCTCAGCGCAGCGCACATCTGTACAAATATTGTATGACGATGAAGCGGTGTATGTAGGTGCTATGATATACGAAGATCATCCTGACAGTATAGTACGTCAATTGTCGCCCAGAGATGTTTTTGAGAACAGTAACACAGATGCATTTGGTGTAACTTTCGATACCTATTTCGATAGGCAGAATGCTACTGAATTTTTTGTAACAGCTGCTGGTGTGCAATCAGATGCAATTGTGAAATTCGATAATGTAGATCGCTCCTGGAATGCAGCTTGGTATTCTAGGGTAGCTATCAACGACAGTGGCTGGAGTGTAGAAATGAAGATTCCCTACTCGGCACTAAGATTTCCCAAAAAGGCTGTCCAGAAGTGGGGTGTCAATTTTATACGTGTTATAAGGCGAAACAGAGAACGCAGTTATTGGCACGAAGTGTCGCCTGCAGTGCAGAACGTTATTAGCCAGTCGGGTATACTGGATGGTATACAAAATATCAAGGCTCCTATTAGGTTGGCATTATTGCCCTATATGTCGTCATACATCGAGGATTATGATGGTGCATTGGCCCGAAGCCTTAACGGTGGTATGGATATTAAATACGGACTTAATGAGAGTTTTACGCTTGATATGACTTTAGTACCAGATTTCGGACAAACTTTATTTGACAATCGTGTGTTGAATCTGTCGCCCATAGAGGTACGCTACGATGAACGTAGGTATTTTTTTACAGAAGGGGTTGATCTGTTTAATAAAAATGACCTATTCTATTCGCGTAGGGTGGGGGGCACGCCCATCAATCTTAATACCCTGAGCGGACAATTAAATAAAGCGGAAATTATAACCAAAAACCCTGCAAACTCCCGATTATACAATGCCGCCAAGCTATCTGGTAGAACTAGAAGTAACACAGGTATTGGTTTCTTTAACGCAGTATCAGCAGAGACGCGAGCCACGGTGTTAGATACATCAACTAATACTGAGCGTACTATACAAACATCACCTTTATCCAACTACAACGTTATTGTGGTAGATCAAGCGTTGAAAAATAACTCATTTATTAGTTTAGTCAACACTAACGTTTCCAGAAAAGAAACCAGTTATGATGCCAATGTAAGCGCCGTTTTATTCAGATTTGCCGATAAGGCCAATAAATATGCCATTAGTGGCTCTGCAGACGTTAGTCAGCTTTTTTACAATATCAGTACCGACGTTGGGTATAGGTCAGCACTTACATTGGGCAAGCAGAGCGGCAACTATACTTGGTCGCTCAATACCAGAGCGGTTAGTGATCGGTTTAACGCCAACGACCTTGGTTATTTAGACCGAAACAATATTATTTCATTCTTGTACTACAACATTTACAATACTTACAAGCCGTTTTGGGTCATAAATACTACCTACAACAAAATAGGGCTGGAATACTACAGAGCTTTCAATCCTGATGTTTTTGCTCGTGCAGCGGTTCATGGCAATCACGTAGTAACGTTCAAAAATTTTCTCACTTCTGGTTTGTATTGGGATGCTCAACCTGGTGTGTCTTACGACTTTTTCGAACCTCGCACACCGGGTAGATACTATATTTTTCCTGCCAATAACATGAACGGTGGTTTCATCTCGTCCGATTACAGAAAGCGTTTTGCGCTAGACCTCGAAGCTAGCAAACGTTGGTTTGGCACCAGCAACCGCCAAACTGAGTATTGGTCTATATCTCCCAGATACAGGTTTAGTAATAAACTATCAGCAATCTATAGTCTCACTCGCGAAAACAAAGCTAATGATGTAGGTTTTGTAAGCAAAGCAAGCGATTCCATTTACCTAGGTTCTCGCACACTCAATACTACCATCAATACACTTTCTACTGCTTACATCTTCACGCGAAACATGTCATTGAAGTTAGATGCAAGGCATTATTGGTCTCAGGCAGAATATACCAAATACGAATTGCTAGATAAAAGCGGAAAACTGAACAGTACTAATTACAATACGAATCACAACGTCAATTACAATTCTTTTAATGTCTTCATGAACTTCGTTTGGCAGTTCAAGCCTGGCAGTGAGATGAGTGTGGTATACCAAAACAGTATTTACTCTGCCGGTCCTAATATTATACCCGATTATGGTACAGATGTAAGAACCACGCTACAAGCACCTCAGAGCAATAGCTTGTCTGTGAAAATAATATATTTTCTAGACTACCTGACCATAGACAAGGCGTTAAAACAAAGGAAAGCTAACGAAAGCTAGGAGCGTAATAAATGCAAATAGTTAGTATTCTATTTGCAATCCTGCGCCTTCTTTTAGTCTAGCAAGATTAGGGTTTTTTGCTACCATTACTTCATACATTTCGCTCTTACTCAGTGCTCTTGGGGTGTTGTCTATCATGCTTTCATCTATCTGTATTTCGGTAGTGATGCGCACAGACCTTCCCGCTCTGTCACTAAAAAATTCTATCATTTGAGTACGTTGTTCGCGGGCATAGGTGTCTGTCATTTCACCTGGTGTTATTAATCTTACCTCATCTGGGGGATATGATTCCAGCCGCATCATACTGAACTGTGAAAACAGTACACTTTTGCCAGCTGCTTGTAGGCTTTGTTTGTATTCTTCAAAAATTGATAGCGCTTTTTCAGCAGTTAGTGGAGCAGATTGCGGAAGTAGTCCTGCTGCTGCTTGGTTCATTACTTCATCTAGGTCACCCAGTATGTCCATACTTACTTTGCGCGTAGTGGGCGCTGGGCGTGATGCTGCTACTGCATTAGGGGTATAACTCGGCGTTGGTTGTACAGCTGGTGCCGGAGGGGCACTTTCTGGTAGTTCCACCTTTGTCTGCTCCTGCATAAGTTTGGCATACCCATTATGAGTATCAGTTGCTGCGGTATACGATTGCGCAGCAACAGGGGTAGGTACTTGTTGTGGTGTCTGTAGGGTCTGTGCTATAGGGGGAGGGGCTACACTAGTAGTGTTTTTTTTTTCACCAGGCATTTCACCCGCACTTAGTTTGCCCTGTTCTCCTCCATGTATGGGTGGTGCAGATACAGCTTGTAGCAAAAAGCAAAGTTTTATAATGCACAATTCCACATGTAGTCGCCTGTTATTAGCGTTTTTATATTGCAGTTCACAGTCATTTATTACATTCAGCCCCGATATTAGGAACGATGGAGGTGTTTGGTTTGCTTTTTCATGATACATCACCCTGTGGGCATTTGGCACATCCAGCAACCTTGCCATCCTGCCATCTTTACATAGTATCAGATTCCTGAAGTGTTCACCTAATCCACCCACTACCACATCTCCTTCAAATCCTTTTTCCAGTGCCTCGTCCAGCAGTAGCATAGCGCTAGCTACATCTTGGCTCAGCATAGCATCAGTTATACTAAAGTAGAAGTCTGCATCTAGTATATTCAGATGCTCCATAGTATTTGCATACGTCAGCATGCCATTTGTGAAGCTCGCTATACGGTCTAGCATAGATAGCGCATCGCGCATACAGCCTTCGCTTTTTTGGGCTATAACGTGCAGCGCAGCCTCGTTGGCTATCATGCTTTCTTTTACTGCTATGCCCTGCAAGTGAGCTACTATATCATTGGTAGTAATTCGTTTGAAATCAAAAATCTGACAACGACTCAGGATTGTAGGTAATATTTTATGTTTTTCGGTAGTGGCTAGTATAAATATCGCATAGGGTGGTGGTTCTTCCAGTGTTTTTAGAAATGCGTTAAATGCGGCAGCACTCAGCATGTGAACCTCATCTATTATGTACACCTTGTATCTGCCATGTTGTGGGGCAAAACGCACCTGATTGGTTAGTTCCCTTATATCATCTACTGAGTTGTTGCTGGCAGCATCTAGCTCAAAAACATTAAAAGAGGCACTATCCTTCATGCTAGCACATGTACTGCATACACCACAAGCCTCCATATCGGCAGTAGGATTTTCGCAGTTGATAGTTTTAGCAAGTATACGGGCACAGGTAGTTTTACCCACTCCACGTGGTCCGCAAAACAAAAATGCATGTGCCAAGTGTTGGTTGCGAATTGCGTTTTTGAGCGTAGTGGTTATGTGTTCCTGACCCACCACCGTATCAAAGGTTTGTGGGCGGTACTTTCTGGCTGATACTATATAGTTATCTGACATTTATTGCTCTAATTTTTCATATCTACTTGCAGTCCTTCGTTTACAAAGGTCTTGAACATTCACGTTATAATCTCACAAAGTTTCTCAAAGTATTACTACATGCCATAGAATCCCACAATTTCTTTTCCCTCGCTGTTGCGCATACCTCTATACATGCCAGCCGAATTGAAACAGAAATTATAGTTTCCCAATGCATCTACAGCTATCAATCCACCTTCACCCCCCATTTTCACAAGTTTATCTTTTATTACTACATCGCAGGCTTCTTGTAGCGATAAGCCTTTATACTCCATTAGGCACGAAACATCATAAGCCACTACCGCTCTCAAAAAGTACTCGCCGTGCCCTGTGCACGATACAGCACAGGTTTTCTTGTTGGCGTAGGTGCCAGCACCTGGTATTGGGCTGTCGCCTATGCGGCTAAAGCGTTTGTTGGTCATACCGCCTGTAGATGTTCCTGCAGCTATGTTTCCCATAGCATCACAAGCCACAGCACCTACAGTGCCAAACTTATGGCCTGTATTTGGTGTTACTGGGCCGCCTTTTAGGTTATCACCTTTATGATCAAGTTGTGTGTAGTCTGTATCACGTATTTCCACCCATTGGTCATATCTTGATTTGTTGAAGAAATATTCATCTGGTGCCATTTCTACACCTTGTTTCAGTGCAAATTCACCAGCACCTTCATTACATAGCAGTACGTGCCCACTGTGCAGCATTACTTCTCGTGCCAGCTTTATAGGGTTTTTTATATTGCGTACGCCAGCCACGGCACCTGCGGCTATATTACTGCCATCCATTATGGCAGCATCCATTTCATTTAGACCTTTTTTTGTAAATACCGACCCTCTGCCCGCATTAAACAGCGGATTATCTTCCATTTCGCATATAGCTGCTACTACCGCATCTGTGGCTGAGCCTCCAGCACGCAGCACATCTGTGCCTTTCACCAGTGCTTCCTTTAGTGCTATTGTATATTCTGCTTCTTGCTGGGTATTCATTATGGCAGGGGTTATATTACCTGCGCCGCCATGTATTACTAGAGTATAAGACATTGATTGAAAAATAATTGTTTATGTATCATTAATAGTGGGTGTACAACACCACATTGAGGGCATTTATTTCCATTTCTTCTTTGCCCTACTAAAGTAGAAATTATAATTATCGCCACCAAAAATATTGACAAAGTAAGAGGCTAATGAAGGGTGAAATCTGGGAGCACTCAAAGATACAAAGTGGTGTATTGTCCGTATTTTTGAGTGTGAATATTTCTATCGACTTTCGGGGTATAGTGTTAAAGCTGCGTAAGGCCGAAGATAAAACGCAGGTATACGACCCTATAAGAAAAAAATGGCTCCAACTCACTCCTGAAGAGCATGTGCGTCAATACATACTCTGTTATTTTACAGCCACTTTAGCCTATCCGCAGTCATTAATAGCTGCCGAAAAGGCTATATCTGTAGGTGCCAGAACCAAACGATTTGATATAGTTGTGTATGACCGTAATCACAACCCATGGATGTTGGTAGAGTGTAAAAGTCCTGATGTGCCCCTAAGCAGAGCTACTTTTATGCAGTTACTGAGTTATCAAACCACCTTGCAAGCCAGATATTGGGTGCTAACTAATGGTCACGAAACGTTTTGTGCAGATGCTAGTGATGTGAACAATATACTTTGGCTGTCTGATTTGCCAGCCTTTGGACTGTGAATCGACTATATGCCAGTATTCCGTTATTTACCCAGTATCTGATTGTAACGACTGGTATTGAGTACATCTAGCGCTTTATTTACCACATTATCGTCTTTTAGTTTTACAGAGTAATAACCATTGTCGCGGAAAAGATATCTAGCTAATTGAGCCTTTATTTGCATCTCAAAGTAGTGCTGACTCATAGGGGTAGTAAACTGTTTTAGCAATGTTTTACGCTCAGCGGGTGGCAGTAGTGCTACAAACTTATCAATTACCTGTCCCTCACCTTTAAAGGAATGCGTAAAATCTGCGATGTTTTTGAAGTTGAACGTATTCCTGTTTTGCAGATAGTAATCCCATATTACGTTCCTCATTTCTTGACTAAAGGCAATATTTAGAAGTGGTGTAGACCATTTTGATGTATCGTAAGGTACGTATACATCAGGTTTTATACCTCCGCCGCCATATACTATGCGTTTGTGGGCAGTGTAGTAAGGGGTACTATCGGCTGGTGGGATTACATCGTTACCGGTAAGTTCGCCATTATCGTATCTTTTAGCAAAATCCTCTTCATAGGCATCTCTTCCTTCAGCATAAGAGCGCTGTATGCTTCTACCAGATGGAGTATAGTATTTAGCTGTAGTGAGGCGCAATGCCGCACCATCGGGCATTTCATATTGTTCTTGTACTAGTCCCTTGCCATAAGTACGTCGGCCCACTATGACACCTCTGTCCCAGTCTTGTATAGCACCCGCTATTATTTCGCTTGCAGATGCAGAACTTTCATCTACCAGAATTGCTATTTTTCCATCTTCAAACGACCCGGATTCACCGGCTTTGTAATCGATACGTGAACTGTTGCGCCCTTTGGTATACACCAGTAATTTTTCTTTGTCTATTAAGTCATCTAAAATAGATGTTGCTGCATTCAGGTAGCCACCAGGGTTATCTCTGAGGTCTAAAATGAGTTGGGTGGCACCTTCTTTTTTTAGCTGGGTGAGTGCTTTTGCAAACTCATCGTAAGTAGTGGCGCTGAATCTATTTATTTTTATATAGCCTGTTTTATTATCTGCCATTATGCTAGCATCTACACTATAGATGGGTATGATGTCACGTATGATAGGGATGTTCTTTTGTGTACCAGATTCTATCAGTTTCATGGTCACATGTACTGTGCTGTTTTGCTGACCGCGTAGCAGCGACATTATTCTGTCGGAGGTAATACCGGTACCAGCAACCAAGCTATCGCCAACTTTTATTATTTTATCGCCAGCAGTGATACCTGCCTTTGATGCTGGACCATTTTCGACTACTGAGGTTACTTCGACCGTATCTTTAAGAATAGAAAACTCAACACCTATACCTGAAAAACCACCATCAAGGTCGTTGTTAACTTCTTGCAGTTCATCGGCAGGGATGTAAACTGTATGAGGGTCTAGTGGTGAAAGTAAGCCAGTGACAGCATCTTCATAGAGCAGATTGGTGTTGATGGTGTCTACGTATTTTTGTTTTATCAACTCTATTATTTCCTCGAGGCGGTCGTTTCGTTGAATTACTGTTGATAAATCCCGCTTGTTGCGGAGTGTATCTTTAAGGTTAAAGCCCAAAATCATCCCTATCACCAATACCAATGAGTAGAATAGAGGTGTCCATATTTTGCTCCGGTTCTGTTCGTTTTCGCTCATCTTTTATTTGCTACTACAAAGGTACGTAATAAGCACTGCCACAAAAAAGTAAAACCTGTATGTATTAGTCGTTTATCCACATTTAAGAAGGTTTTAGCAGGTAGGTAGTATTAATATTTGCAGCAGTTGATAGCGGTAAATATGGGGAGGTTGTATTTTGGTAATAGTAGTATTGTCATAGTTCCTCATTACTTTTGACAGGGCAATAATTAACATGCAGGGAAAAGTATATAAATCTACAGGTAGCTGGTACTCGGTTTGTGGGGAGGATGGGCAGTTTTGGAATGCCCGAATAAAGGGTAAACTGAAGATAGATGAAGATATTTCTTCTACTAATCCGGTGGCGGTGGGTGATGTGGTAATTTTTGAGCCAGAAGACGAGAACATATTTACTGCAATTATAAGTGGTGTGATGCCCCGACACAACTATATGGTGAGGGTGTCACCCCATAATCCTTCTCAAAAACATATTATCGCATCTAATATAGATTTGGCATTATTGGTGGCTTCTATAGCAGATCCGAGAACATCTACTGGCTTTATTGACCGGTTTTTGGTGACGGCTGAGGCCTACCATATACCCGCTATCGTGGTGGTGAATAAGATGGATATCTTGAAGCCGAAACACCGAGAGGTTTTTGATGATTGGGAGCGCGTATACACTGCTGCTGGCTACGAACTGTACCCTGTAGTGGCCACTGATAAGAGCACTTTAGGGGGGCTAGGAGAGCGGTTGAAGGATAAGATAACGCTGTTTAGTGGGCACTCTGGGGTGGGTAAAAGTACCCTTATTAATCAGTTTATACCGGGTTTGGGTGTGCGTACGAATGTGGTATCGGGGTGGAGTGGTAAGGGGCAACATACAACTACATTTGCTGAGATGTTTGACCTGCCTGATGGTGGGCGTATTATAGATACTCCAGGTGTGAAGGAGTTTGGGTTGATAGATTTTGAGAAGGAGGAGTTGTCGCAGTATTTTCCGGAGATGCGGAGGGTGCTGAATGACTGTAAGTTCAATAATTGTCAGCATATAAATGAGCCGGGCTGTGCGGTGAAACAAGCTGTGTCTGAGGGTGTGATAGCTGCAGACAGATACGTGAGTTATGTTTCTATGCAGGATTCGATAGAGAAGAAGTGGTAGTTTTTGTTTAGTAATTAGTAGTTAGTATTTAGTACATAGTCGTTTTGTTTTTTGTTATAGGTAGTTTTTAGTAGATAGTAGATAGTCGTTTAGTTTTTTTATAGTATATAGTCGTTTTTTTAGTATTTAGTTGTTAGTATAGGGTAGATAGGCGTATTGTGGTGGGTTTGTATCTACTAGTATGTAGTTGTTGTATTTATTTTTATATTAATATATATTTGGTAAAGAAACCCCGGAATTTTGGTTCCGGGGTTTCTTTTAGTTTGCACAGTGTTTGGTAATTATTGTGCTATTACTGCGGCTGGAGCTGGAGTGGCTACAACGGCGGTAATGGTAGTTTCTTTTTTGACAGATACGGTAGCTTGTTTGTTTTTGCTGATGTTAGCAATGGTAGGCGCAATAACCAGTGCTACTATCGACATCAATTTGATAAGGATGTTCATAGAAGGACCTGAAGTGTCTTTGAATGGATCGCCTACAGTATCGCCTGTAACTGAAGCCTTGTGTGGTTCTGATTTTTTGTAGTAGATCTCTCCGTTTATTTCTACACCTTTTTCGAATGATTTTTTGGCGTTATCCCAAGCGCCACCGGCGTTGTTTTGGAACATACCCATCAGTACACCACTAACAGTAGCACCAGCTAGGAAGCCACCTAGTGCCTCGGCACCCAGACCTGGCATAAAACCGATGATAAGTGGAGAGATAATAGCAATAGCACCGGGAGCAACCATCATTCTGATAGAAGCCTCGGTAGAGATAGCCACACATTTGTCGTATTCTGGTTTGCCTGTACCCTCCATGATGCCTGGTATGGTGCGGAACTGACGACGTACTTCTTCTACCATGCTCATGGCCGCCTTACCTACAGCACGTATGGCCAGTGAGGAGAAAATGAAGGGTATCATACCACCTACAAACAGACAAGCAAGGACATTGGCCTTGTAAATGTCGATACCTGTGATACCTGCTACCCCTACGAAGGCTGCAAACAATGCCAATGCGGTAAGGGCTGCTGAGGCAATGGCAAAACCTTTACCAGTAGCTGCTGTAGTATTACCCACTGCATCGAGTATATCTGTTCTTTCGCGTACTTCTTTAGGAAGTTCGCACATTTCGGCAATACCGCCAGCGTTATCGGCAATAGGACCAAAGGCATCGATAGCCAACTGCATGGCAGTAGTAGCCATCATGCCTGCTGCTGCAATAGCCACACCATAAAGACCTGCACACTCGTAAGAGCCCCATATACCACCTGCCAACACAATGATGGGTAGGGTAGTGGACTCCATACCTACTGCCAAACCGCCTATGATGTTAGTAGCGTGACCAGTAGAAGATTGGCGGATGATGCTCATTACCGGACGTTTGCCCATTGCGGTATAGTATTCGGTAATCATACTCATCAAAGTACCCACGGCAAGACCTACTAAAATGGCATAAAAAACACCATCTCTTGTGAATACGTATCCACGAAGTGTAAGGCTCTCAGGTAATATATTGTGTACTAAGAAGTAACATGCAACTGCAGTGAGAACGATAGAACCCCAGTTACCCATATTTAATGCTCTCTGAACAGCGGCAGTACTGTTGCCAACACTATCAGAAATACGAACAAACAATGTGCCTATGATAGATAATACTATACCTACGCCTGCGATCATCATAGGTAAAAGGATAGCAGACATATCGCCAGTTTCTCTGCCTAGTACCATTGTAGCCAGCACTGTAGCTACATAAGAACCAAAAAGATCGGCACCCATACCAGCCACATCGCCTACGTTGTCGCCCACGTTGTCGGCAATGGTTGCGGGGTTGCGGGGGTCGTCTTCTGGGATACCCGCTTCTACTTTACCCACGAGGTCAGCGCCTACATCGGCAGCCTTGGTGTATATACCACCACCCACACGGGCGAAAAGTGCGATACTTTCGGCACCTAGCGAGAAACCTGTAAGTACCTCGATAGTACGCTCCATTTCTTCGCTATTGGCTAGTGAATCTGGTGCGAAAATCATTTTGAGGATGATGAACAAACCACCTAAACCCAAAACAGCTAGACCAGATACGCCCAAGCCCATTACAGAGCCACCACCAAATGATACATTCAATGCTTTAGAAAGACTGGTTTTGGCAGCTTCGGTAGTACGAACGTTGGCCTTAGTGGCTATTCGCATGCCTATAAAACCTGCTAGTGCGCTGAAAAATGCACCTATAACGAAAGCAACAGCTATCATAGGGCTAGACTTAGGATTGCTGTAGCCCATAAATGCCAGCAGCAAACCAGCGATGATAACGAAATAAGTAAGGATTTTGTATTCAGCTTTGAGAAATGCCATAGCACCCTCGGCTATGTAGCGAGCAATTTCCTTCATTCGGTCGCTACCTGCGTCCTGTTTGGTAACCCAGGCACTTTTAATAAATGTGTACAGCAAAGCCAGAACGCCAAATGCTGGAACGAGATAAAAAAGAGTCATAATTTGTTGGTTGTGTTAAATAATGTTAAAGTCCACAAATATAATCGTTTGATTCATAAAACCACAATGAATGCCATCTATTTTCGGCGTAATAATATGTAGTCTTTTATTGAATATACATGGATTTGGTATACTTACCAGTTTATTGTTGGTATGTACTTGTTGTGGATATTACAAGATGTAATAGCGAGCATGGCTCTGCGTATGCAATTGCCGGTTATTTGCCGGTGATTGCATAGGGTTTTGGGTGTAAGTAGTTGATTATCAATGCTATTCACTTTTCTGGTATGGAGGTGGTTAGTACTTGAATTTGTTGCCACGAGGCTCCTCGCGGAAGGGCCATGTGGGGGTGATATATACAGGGCGTGAGAATACTTCGCCCTGACGGATGAGGTTATCTTTGGGCGGAGTGGGTGTTTTAGGGGGTGTTGGATTTTCCGATTCGTTTCCGGTGTTTTCATGTGTTTTGGGGTCTAAGTCGTTGATTATCAATGAGGTTTCATTTTCCGGTAATGGGTCAGTAATTGGCAACTCCGAGGGATTTTCAGAGCGGGGAAGAGCGCGAGAGCGGAGGGACAGCGGAAGGGGCTGTGTTTCCGGTTTGTTTCCGGTGTTTTCATGTGTTTTGGGGTCTAAGTCGTTGATTATCAATGAGGTTTCATTTTCCGGTATAGATGCGGTTTTGCTGGTGGTTTTGGGTTTGTCATAGTCGGGATGGGTGGGTTGGGTTGGGAATGCTGCCTTTCTGAGGCGAGCCAGCATGGTTTCGAGATTGTCTGGTTCGTTGCTGGTTGTTTCTTGTGTGTTGGGGGTTAGGTCGTCCGTTTCTAATGGCAATCTACTTTCCATTACAGGTTTAAGGATTTGGGAGAGTTCGGCATAGGTCTTTTGTTGTTCGAGTGGCATGTTTTTGATGGCTTCGTGGTTGCTGAGTTCTTCGTTGATGGCTATGAGCATGTCGTCGGTCCAAGTACTGGTGTCGATGACGTGTGTTCTTTTGCTGGTTGGCGGTGGAGTGGTGTTTGGTGGTTCGTAAAATCTTGGGATGACTGGTTCGGTGGTTTCTTTGGCTATGGTATCAACATAGGGACTAAAGAGCGGGTCGATATGCTGGATTTTTTCTACACCGAATTCTAGTTCGAAGGGGGAGTAGCCGAAACGGGAGCGTGCCTCGATGAAGCCGTCGATAAGGTCGGCTAC
>CAMDNC010000085.1 GCA_945902755.1 Flavipsychrobacter stenotrophus | reverse complement strand
GCTAAGTGGAATAGGATAAATACGGGAATGGAAGTTTCAGGTCTTTTTGTTGGCAGCATAGTTGCTACCATTCATGAACAAAAGAAGTCGTTCCAATGGGGAGGCTATAACCTCCGTGTGTTCGTCAGTTATTCTATTGACAAAGTGAGTAAAAAACAAGCAGCTACTGTGGAGTGATTATATACGCCTGGCTATTGTTGTCTGGTCTGGTGCTGAGTTTATTAAAGACTTGAGACAAATGGGATTACAGGATGATTACGAAATAGAGAAAAAACAATTAGTCAGACAGATGGAACTCGGCTGCATAAAGCACCATTCTGCCCATGCGGCTTAATACCCGATGATACTTCTCGAGTGATTAAAACCTGCGCAATGCGTGGGTATTTACGCTAGTGAAAAACATTGGCACTAATGTGGATACTAGGCGGAAAGACTGGTGCAAATTGTATTAAAACTTAAGCCAGTTGGCGGATACTGGCGTTGCAAACGCCATGCCATTTGATCCTCGTTACAAACGAGGACCAGTGGTGGAGAAATACTCATAGACAAACCGAACGGAACCTATCGAAAGATGATATTAGCTCTATGGCTGGTGACCAAGAAATGAATATGAGAAAGGAAATGATACTTTTTGGCTGTGAAGAATACCGATTGGGATAATGGGTGAGGGTTTATTGCTATAACATTAGTTTGTTTGGTCTCTGTAATTGTTCCAGAATGATAAAAGCACAACTGATTTTTTGGTAGCGTTGTAACGGTAAAATAATGTAATGTGCTTTTTGATAGTAGCCTTTCTTATTCTTTTGCTCTTTGCAGAATAGGTGTACAGAGTAGGGTTTTGCTCTATGTTCAGTATCACAATTTCAGTTCTTAGAATGAACTTTTTTATCTCTCGGTCGGTCCATGATTATTTCAGCTACAAGACATTGTCATTAAATGTTTCGGTGGCCTGATGTGACCAATAAACTACTACAGCCATTTTTTGTAGTTTTTCATGACATCGGCATGGGGTGTCAACTTTGCTTCTTTGGCATCTTTTAGTCCCTGTTCTATAGATGCTTTTGCGTTGGGCGATAGTTCGTCCCACCAGTCGGTTTCTTCGTTGATGCTGAGTACTGCCTGAATTATTTTTAATGACTTTTCATCTGCATTGTCTATTTGCTTTTTGATAGAAGTGCGTAATAGTTCGGTAGTAGTCATGTAGCAGTATTTGTTTCCAAATTTACATGTTTTGTAGTTATTGTGTAAGTCCCTCACAGCCCTGAACGTACAAGAGCTGCGACGCAAGGGACGATGATAGCAGTGCAGGTGCTGGCTACCACTAATTTTTATGGTTTTACAATTTCCTTATCCTGATTTTCTTTGTAGTGATAGTAGCAAAAAAAGGCCTTTCAAGATTTTTGGTTTTCAGTATATGAACCAACGTTTGGGCTATATCGGTATACTCTGTGAAATTATATCGCAGGAAAATAACACTCAAGCCCTTTATATGGTGCGCAAACACCCATTCTCCAAAATCTTTATCTTCGGTAAGTAAAATGTAATTGAATTTGAGTGCTTTTTGAATGACATTTTCATCCCTTATGCCGCTATCTGACTCTGCCACAGATATAGTTTCTATATCAGCTGCTCGAAGGGTTTTAATAATAAACCCATGTATGTTTTCATCAGCTAAAATCATGCAGCAGATATCAAAGTTTCATTAGCAACAACATCTGATGCATAGGCTAATGCGGCATTGATAGCAGGGGCTGTAATGGCAGGGTAGCCTGATATTATATCTTCGTGTTTTGCACCCTCAGATAGCTTTTTTAGAATTAACGCTACAGTAATACGGGTGCCTTTTATAACAGGCTTTCCCAGCATAATTTCTGAATTAGATTCTATATAATCTCTGTAATCCATTAGGCACGAAATAATGTAGGATAAAGTTACAGAAAAAAGCGATTCTGATTTTGCACAGCACAGAAGGAAAGCCTGAATCTATTAGTTATAGCTGAGGTGAATATGAGATTATTAGTTAGGTATACACTACCTATCTAACATACTACCTACCCAAATCACTCACCCGAACAAGCTCCCAGAGTACTACGCCGAGGCTGACGGAAATATTGAGGGAGTGCTTGGCGCCCCACTGGGGTATCTCTATGCTAGACTGGGCAAGGCTGAGGGCTTCGTCGCTGACGCCGGTGACTTCGTTGCCAAAGATGAGGGCGGTGGGTGGCACGGTGGTGGGTAGCTGGTGTAGCAGTGTGCTGCCGTGTGCCTGCTCTACTGCGGCTATGTGGTAGCCCAGAGACATAGCGTGCTGTATGGCTGCGGTGACGGTGGGGAAGTGTTGCCAACTGACGGTTTCGGTGGCTCCAAGGGCTGTTTTGTGTATGTCGCGGTGGGGTGGCTGCGGGGTGTAGCCACAGAGGTAGAGTGCCTGAATGGCAAAGGCATCGGCGGTGCGAAAGGCTGAGCCTACGTTTTGCATACTGCGCACATCGTCGAGTATGACAATAAACGGATGGCGGGGTGCGGTGGCTGTGTGCTGGGGTGCTATGCGCCCCAGGTCGTCCATTGTTTTACGTTGTATCAAGGTAGTGTATGCTGCTTATTGTGGCTGCAAACTTACTGAAATATGGTGTGGTGCAGGGGATTTTAATCGTTGTAGAGTGCCTCGATGAAGGTGCTGTATTTCTGCTCTATGATTTTTCTACGAATCTTCATAGATGGGGTTAGCTCACCGCCATCTATGGTCCATTCATCGGGCAGGAGGGCAATTTTCTTTACCTGCTCGGGATGGCTGAATAGCTGGTTGTACTTGTCTATCTGCTTTTGTATCTGCGCCATAACCTCGGGTAGCTTTATGAGGTCGTTGTTGTTGTCGGGTATGCTGAGTGCAGGGTAGGTGTCGCGGAGGTGCTTGCGCAGGTGCATAAATGCCGGCACTATGAGTGCTGCTACAAACTTACGGTTGGCACCTACTACCATCATCTGCTCTATGTAGATGCTTTCCTTCATTTTGTTTTCTACTGCCTGCGGTGCCACATACTTGCCACCAGAGGTTTTGAATATTTCTTTTTTACGGTCGGTTATTTTCAGGAATCTGCCTTCTTCCCATTTGCCTATGTCGCCAGTGAGGAACCAGCCATCTTTCATGGCTGCCTCTGTAAGTTCGGGGTGCTTGTAATACCCTATTGTTACATTGGGGCCCTTTACCATTATTTCGCCGTCTTCGGCTATGCGCACTTCTACATTGTCAATAAGTGTACCTATGCTGCCTATACGGCGGTTTTGGCTCTCGTAGCGGTTTACGGACACTACGGGGGACGTTTCGGTGAGGCCATAACCCTCCATAATAATGATATTGGCAGAAGTGAAGATGCGTGCCAGCCGCTCCTGACAAGCTGCTGAACCAGTAACAATGGCTTTGACATTGCCCCCTAGTGCCTCGCGCCACTTAGAGAAGATGATTTTGTTGGCCAGCCATAGCTGCAATCTGTACCATAGACTGCCTGTGTGTACATTGTCGTACTGCTTGCCGAGCGCAAGTGCCCAGAAAAACAGCAGCCGTTTGATGCCCTTGAGCTCCATGGCGGTATTCATGATGCGCTCATAGACTTTCTCTAGCAAGCGGGGTACGGTAGTGAACACAATGGGTTTTACCTCTTTGAGGTTGAGCCCTATGGTGTCCATGCTCTCGGCATAATACACAGCTACCCCAGTGTGCAGATAAACATAGGTGACCATACGCTCGAAAATATGATTGAGCGGTAGGAAACTGAGTGCTTTGCCATTACTATCGGCAAAGGTGAATGCGGGTAGCGAGTCGTGTACGTTGCTGGCAATGTTGCGATGAGTGAGCATAACGCCCTTGGGATTGCCGGTGGTACCAGATGTGTATATGATGGTAGCCAGGGTAGCTGGGGTAATGCGGTCTATGACCTCTTGTGAGGGCTGTAGCTGATGATTGGTAAGCTGGGACCAGTGAGTGACACCAGCTATTTCATCGAAAGAGTACACAACTTTAAGCGTTGGCATTTGCTGAAAAGCCTCTTTGAATCGCTCGTAAATATCGGCACTGGCTACAAACACTATGCGCACCTCTGCCTCGTTGAGCACATATACGAGCTCGGTGGGGCTAATGGTAGGGTAAACTGGTGTGAGCACTGCACCACAAAGCTGCACAGCGAGGTCGGTAATGATCCACTCAGGACGATTGAGAGAAATGATGGCAATTTTTTCTTGAGCATCGGGCGATAAGTCATCATTGGCTATGCCCTGCTGCTGCAAGCCTGCTGCCATACTACGGGCAGTAGCCCACACATGGGCTGCTGAATAAGTGCGCCATGCACCGTTTTCTTTGGCGGCAAGCATTACGGCATCGGGAGCCAGTGTACTGCGCTGCTGCACTATATCGAAGAGGCGGTTTATCATACGATAAATTTAATAATTTTTCGGGATTATGACCCATGTTATACTGAATGAAAACATAAATCATACTTTGGATAAACCGTTACAGATAAAGAAAGACTGCGGGAAGGAGTGATGAATAAGTGTTGCTAAGGAGACAAAGCTGCGTAAAGTGATGCGTGTTTTTAGCAGATACTAATGTACTTTGCAAAGCAGAAAAGAGTAGTATATGGGAATGCAAACACATACAGGCGCCGAACAACCAAAAAAGAACAGAATGACCATGTATATACTGCTGGCTATGGTGGTAGGTATAGGCATAGGGTATTTTGTGAACCTGTATCTGGCAGGTAAGCCCAAAGAGACTGTGGAGTGTGTGCTGCAACCGTTCTCGTTACTGGCAGATATATTTCTGCGACTGGTAAAGATGATCATTGCCCCGCTGGTGTTCAGCACACTGGTAGTGGGTGTGGCTAAGCAGGGCAGTGTGCAATCGGTGGGACGGATAGGGGGCAAAACGCTGCTTTGGTTTATCTGCTTTTCGTTTATCAGCCTAATGTTGGGTATGGTATTGGTGAATTTTTTCAGACCGGGCTCGGCTATGCACTTGCCATTGCCCGATGCTGGTAGTAGCGTAGTGGCACATGCTGCATTGACGTTAAAGGACTTTATCAGTCATATATTCCCAACCAGTATTATAGACGCAATGGCCAAAAACGAGATACTGCAAGTGGTAGTATTTTCGTTGTTCTTTGGGGTAGCTACTGCTGCTGTGGGCGAAAAAGGCGCAATAGTAGTAACCTTTCTGGACTCAGTAGCGCACATTATACTAAAGGTAACTGCCTACATCATGAACTTTGCACCACTTGCTGTGCTGGGCGCTATGGCTGCCGTGATAGGCAGGCAGGGGCTGGGTATACTCAGCACCTACTCGCTGTTTATGGGAGAGTTTTATCTGGGGCTATTGTTGCTAGTGGCTATCCTGCTGGCAGTGGTGTCGCTGTTTGTGGGGAAGCGGGTATTTACGCTGCTGCGCCATATCAAAGAGCCGGGATTGATTGCATTCTCTACCAGCAGTAGCGAAGCGGCATTTCCTAAACTGATGCTTGAACTAGAACGCTTTGGGTGCGATGAAAAAATAGTGAGTTTTGTGCTGCCACTAGGTTATTCGTTTAATCTGGACGGATCTATGATGTATATGTCGTTTGCATCGCTGTTTATAGCACAGTGTTATGGTATAGAGCTGAGCACTGCTACACAGGTAAGCATGCTGCTGGTGCTAATGATAACCAGTAAGGGCATAGCAGGTGTGCCGCGTGCATCGTTGGTGGTAATAGCTGGCACCCTAGCTACCTTCGACATACCAGAGGCAGGTCTGGCGCTGTTGCTGGGGGTAGACCCTCTGCTAGATATGGGTAGGGCTGCTACCAATGTTGTGGGCAACAGCGTGGCAACTGTGGCTATGTGTAAATGGGAAGGTGCGTTAAAATCTTAACAATTCAGCACTAATGAATGTGCATAGCATGAAGATTTATTTTTTATTGTTCTTTGTTACTAATTCATTTTCAACACTATCTATGTGAAAGAAAAAACACTATCTTGCTTACAGATTATTACCATGTCGGTTGAACTAACTAAAAAACAAAAATTGGTATTTCTTGCGGCAGCTACGTTTATGCCGCTGGGCTGTTTGGCTATTGATCTTGATTCTGGCAACATACAATTGTATGCAGAGTTGTTTTCGGTACTGAACATTGGGTTGGTCATCACCTCTATTATCAGCATCAAGCAATACTTCTTTCCGGGCGACGATAACAGAATGCCATTTCATGTTTTCAATCTTATATTCGGGGTATTGTTTTACAGCATCAGCCTACCCTACCTCATTGTAAATAAACAATATTATGAGGGTTACCAAGAGTTAATACCTCTAGATATTATAGGCAAATTTTTCTTTAGTATGACGCTCAGTTCTATTAGTCAATGGATAGTATTGCTGTCGTTTTTAATCAATACACTTTATATTAAAAAGTACAATAAAGACTATTATGAATCAGGAATGGGATTAGCAGTACATAAAGCACCGGAACCTACTGAAATAATAGTTGCTGAGGAGAACACAGAACCCATTGAACCTACAGAGGTTACAGCTGTAAATGAAGATGAGCTGTATCTAAGCCAAGAACAAGCATCAAAAACTGAAGTGGAAGACAATACTAATTCTTCTTCTAACGAGTAAACTACAGATAAAAAGTAAGTTAGAAACACACGAGGCTGTCTCAAAAGGTTTTTAAACGCCTAGAGAACCGCTTAAACGAAACGTTTCTCTATCAGGTACCGGAATAAAAAGAGGCTTTCTCGAACTTTTGAGACAGCCTCTTTTTTGTTGTGGAGGAAATGTTTATCACATCTGATTCAAATAGTATTTTACTAATGCGGTAGGCGAATCAATACCCTAACAATAGCCGTCAACGTGTATTTGCCACCCATACATTTACCTTAAAGTAAGCAATAAATCGGCATAAAAACTACCGTATCTTGCCGCACTCAATCTATCAAAAAATCAGAATGGCTGCCCAAATGAGGCAGCCATTCTGAATAGTTTCAAAGTATTGTGGAAGGCACTAAAGGTTTACTTAACCAAAAGTACCTTACCTATGTATGCGTTTCCTTCAGTAGCTATGCGGTAGATGTACATACCAGAAGGTATATCAGCACCATTGATAGTAGCAGTGTACTCTTCACCAGCGTTCACATGATCATTGAAGATGGTCGCAACTTTAGCGCCGGTAGCAGCACTAAACACATCTATAATAGCCGTTCCACTTACAGGCAAGTTGAACCTGATGATAGAAGTAGTCACAAACGGATTAGGATGTGCGCCGTGCATTACTTCAGCAACCACATCGCTGGCAACCGCGCCACGTGCACCTATATAAGAGATGTGTACATGTGCGGTAGCGGTATCGCCATTAGCATCGGTAACCAGTACTGAATAATCACCTATAGCTAATCCAGTGAGGTTCTGCGTAGTAGCGCCGTTAGACCACATATATGTGTAAGGAGCTACACCACCTATTACAGTAAGCAATGCACAACCATCGTGAGCAGATGGAGAAGTAGTAAGTGAACCGTATATAGTTGCAAACATTACCTGAACATTGATGACTTTGGTAGCAGCTACTGTTCCGCAACCATTAGTAACGGAGTAGCTGATGGTAACCGTGCCGGAAGCCACGCCAATCACGACTCCTGTGCTACCTACTGTAGCAATAGCAGTATTGCTACTAGACCATACACCACCAACAGTAGGATTGGCAAGAGTGATAGACGAACCAGTGCATACGCTAGACAAACCAGTAGTACTCGCCACAACAGGTATAGGATTCACTGTTATAACTGTAGTAACATTGGTGTAACCACAACCGTTGTGCGTAGTATAAGATACGATAGCAGTACCTGCACCTACACCAGTAACGATACCTGCACTACTTACAGAAGCGATAGTAATGTTTGGCGTGTACCAAGTACCACCCGGCGTGACGTTTGAAAGGGTGATAGCTGAAGCCACACAAACATCAGACGAACCAGTGATTGGTGTAGCTGCTGGTGGTGCGCCTACTGGCACAAGAGCTGTAGCTGTAGCAGTACCACACATATTTGTGACAGAGTATGAAATAACTGGCATACCGCTAGCTACACCTGTAATAACACCAGTGGCACTAATAGTAGCCAAAGCTGGGTTACTACTGCTCCACACGCCACCCGGAGTTGCATTAGCAGCGGTGATAGTCCAACCAGGACAAATACTCATAGTAGCCAATATTGGTGTAACGACAGGTAATGGATTCACTGTAACTACACGAGTAGCGTAAGAAGTTCCGCAAGCGTGACTAACTGCATAAGTGACTGTAGCTGTACCTGTAGTAATAGCTGTAACTATACCAGTTGTGCTGCCTATAGTAAGGACGGTAGGATAGCTGCTGGAAGACCAAAAACCACCAGAGAGCGTATTGGTAAGTGTAATGGTACTACCTGTGCAAGCTGTAGCCGGACCTTCAATTGCTGGCACTGTTAAAGTAGCAGGAGCTACTACGAATGTTCTAGTTGAATATACCACACCACATGATGTATTGTGCACGTAACTCAAGGTTACAGCACCTACAGCAACACCAGTTACAAGACCTGTTTCTATATCTATTGTTGCTATTGAAGCATTACTACTATACCATGCACCACCTGGCGTAGCATTAGTAAGTGTAACAGAAGCACCTGAGCATATGCCTGAAGGCCCTTCGATTGGACTAGTAATAGGAAGAATTTCAACTGTTACATCCCTAAGACCATAAGCAGTACCACAAGAATTGGTGACAGCATAACTAATAGTTGCTAAACCAGGAGTAACTCCATATACTATACCGCCTGAAGTAACAGTCGCTATGGCTGTATTGCCACTACTCCATACCCCACCTGGCACTGTGCCAGTGTAAATAAGTGTAGAACCCATACATACTTTAGCAGCACCAATAACGGTACCAGCGAATGGTAGTGCATTATATGTTACAGTAGTAGTTGCAACATCAGTACCACAAGCATTGGTGACAGTGTAAGAAATAAGAGCGGTACCATAACCTGCACCAATCACATACCCGCCAGAGTTGATGGTAGCTATTGTAGTATCAGCGCTGCTCCAAACACCACCAGGTACAGAAGCATACAAGTGAGTAACACCGCTACCGCATATCGCTGTAGCACCAGTAATAACACCCGCTACAGGTGGTACACTTACTGTAACATTTATAGTAGTGACAGCCGTAGCGATACCATCTGACACCTGTACTACAAACACATCAGCACCAGTATAACCTACAGTAGGAGCATAATTAAGACCAGTAGGATTGATTTGGCCACCCATAGAAGAAGCAGCATAACCAGCAACCAATGTGCCATGTGCAGGAGCCGAAACTACTGTCCAGGTAAGAGGCTGCATTGTATCGTAGTCGATTACAGCCAAACGTGAGTTCATTTCTATTGACGTAGCACCAGTGCAAACGTCTACATGTTGTACGTTGCCATTTACAAAGTATGGTTTGCGGTTGTACTCACCTAGTATACGAATAGCATAGTTAGCGTTATCAGCAATAAAGATGTTACCGTTGCAATTGCGAGATAACCCCATAGGCTGGCTAAGCTGAGCCAACAAAGCAGGCCCCCCATCGCCACTATAACCAGTTGTGTGATTACCTGCAACAGTACTGATAACACCAGAAGCATTGACTTTACGCACCAGATAATTATTTTGTTCAGTGAAGTATACATTACCAGTATTATCTGTAGTAACACCTACCGGACGATTCAATTGAGCAGCAGTAGCGGGCCCTCCATCGCCAGAGTAACCTGTAACACCGTTACCAGCAATGGTAGTAATGATACCGGCAGCATCCACCTTACGAACTACCTGATTATTGTAGTCAGTTATGTAGAGATTACCTGTACCATCAGCATGAACACCTTTAGGCGCAGACAATCTTGCAGCTGTGGCAGCAGCACCATCGCCAGTATAACCTGGTATACCAGTACCGGCAACAGTAGTAATAACACCTGAAGGCGATACTTTGCGTATAACAGAGTTACCGTCATCCGCTATGTATAGGTTACCAGCACCATCTACTGTTAGGCCAGCCGGATACTGCAGGCTAGCTGAAGTAGCTGCTCCGCCATCGCCAGAGTAACCAAAGGCGCCATTACCAGCCACACGAGTGATAACACCTGAAGTACTGACTCTACGAACCGCATGGTTGTTGAAATCCGAAAAATAAAGGTTGCCAGCAGCATCTAATGCTACACCATAAGGATGTGACATTGTGGCAGCAGTAGCAGGTCCACCATCACCGCTGTAACCTATCACACCACTTCCAGCGATAGTCGTTATAACCCCAGTAGGACTAACCTTACGAACCACTGCATTTTCGAAATCACCGATGTAAGCGTTGCCATCACAATCGGTAGCAATATTGTAAGGGTGAGTCATATTAGCCAAAGTAGCTGCACCATTGTTGCCTGTGTAACCAGAAACACCCGTACCGGCGAATGTGTAAATGTTTACAGATTCGTTAACCGTAATACTGAATGGCTGAGGTAAACTAGCGCAATACGAATTAGAAACTGTTATATGGCCAGAGAATGAACCCTCAACAGCTGTGAGTGGAACGGCTATTGTAAGTGGCGAAGATGCAAGAGAAGCACCTGTGATGTTAGTGAATCCTACTGCATCTGCAGCTGTACTCCAAACTATACTGTATGTAGCAGGAGCGCCAGTAGTAGAGAAGTGCATTGTAGCATCACCATGGCCAGCAATGACAGGAGCTATAACTGAAGGTGTAATTACTGGTATCGCATTTACTGTTACAGTATAGGTAGCTACATCAGTGCCACATGCGTTAGAAACTGTGTAAGACAAAGTAGCAACACCAGGCGCTATACCAGTCACCTGACCAGAATTACAAGGACAAGTTACTGCTATGAAAGGACTACCGTCGCTCCATATACCACCAGGCATGGAAGAAGTAAGCGGTATTATTGAACCTACACAAAGATTAGTAGCTCCAGATATTACACCTGCATCAGGAATTGGAGAAACAGTAACGATTGTTGTGGCTATTGCAGATCCGCAAACACCACCAACTGTATAAGTGATTTTGGCTGTACCTGAAGATATAGCAACAACTGCACCTGTAGCACTGACAGTAGCTACAGCAGCATTAGATGTAGTCCATGTTCCACCAGATGTAGAACTGTAAAGTGACAATGAACCTCCAGAGCAAATTGCACCAGTATTGCCGCTCACAGGAGCAACAGTAGTAAGTGGAGAAACAGTAACTATTGCAGTGCGCATACAACCTGCTGGTGTAACGAAGCTAATAGTAGTAGTTCCTTCGCTTATTGCTGTTAGCAAACCTGTAGTAGTAGAAATTGTCGCTACAGCAACATTTGTGCTGCTCCATGTACCAGCAGTACCTGTAGTAAGTCCGCTAACAGAACCGGCACAAAGTGCAAGAGAACCAGATATTTCAGTAGGCATAGGAGCCACAGTAACCACGGTTGTAGTAGAACAACCAGAACCAACGGTGTAAGTTATTGTTGCAACACCTTCAGCAATACCTGTCACAACACCCGAAGAACAAGTTGCACAAATAGAAACAACCGAAGAACCACCGGCAGACCACACACCACCATGCGTAGTAGAATGCAGAGTTGTCGTTTGTCCCATACATATTACAGTGGTTCCTGTAATTGGAGCAGGAGTCGCTATTACAGAAACTGTACGTACTGCATAACATCCACCACCTGTTGTGTAAGTAATTACGGTTGTTCCAACAGCCACGCCTGTTACTGCTCCTGTCGTGCTATTTACGGTAGCAATTGCGTTATTGGCACTAGACCAAACACCACCAGTTGTTGTATTTGCAAAGGTGATAGATGACCCTGCGCATACCACTGATGGGCCAGTAATAGGTGTAGATAGTACTGTGATGGTAATTGTTTTGGTTTTATGACAACCTGAAACCAATGTATAGGTAATGATTGCACTACCTGTATTTACACCCGTTACAACACCGGTAGCAGCATCAACTGTTGCTATCGCAGTATTGCTACTAGTCCACGTGCCGCCTGAAACAGGATATGTATAATTTACAGGAGTACCCACACAGGATGAAGCATCTCCTGTTATTGGAGCCGTATTGTCTAATATGGTTATAGTGCTAATGCTTTTACAACCGCCTGGAAGTGAGTAAGTAATATTTGCTGTACCTGCACTAACACCAGTTACTACACCTGCACTGCTTACCGTAGCTTTCAATGCATTACTGCTACTCCATGTACCACCACTTGTAGGATTTGCCAACGCTGAGGTTTGAGCAATACAAACTGTTGTGTTACCCGTATTAGGTGCCGCAGCAGCATCAACTGTTATTGCTCTTGTGCTTGCACAACCTGCAGTATTTGTGAAACTGATTATTGCAGTACCTGGACTAACCGCGGTAACGAATCCACCAAATGCAATTGTTGCAACCGATGGGTTACTACTGCTCCAGCTACACCCAGCCGAACTTGAAGAGAAAGAAGTTGTGCCTGCGACACAAAGATTACTGGTGCCCCCTAGTATAGCAGAAGGCTGAGGGCTTACAGTAACAATAGTAGTTCTTTTACATCCTGTAGGTGCGGTATAAGTAATCACAGCCAATGACACACCCGTCGCAGACGCTAGGTTAGCTGTAGCCACACCAGTAGTTGCATCTACACTCACTACCGTTGCATTACTACTTATCCAAGTTCCACCTGTTGGTGTAGTGCTTAGTGTTATAGATGAACCGTAACATATAGCAGAAGGATTAGTAATGACTGCAGGTAGAGCAATAACAGTAACTACTCTAGTGGCGTGACAACCAGTACTATTAATACGATACGAAATTGTAGTTGTTCCGCTACTAATACCAGCCATAACACCAGAAGAGTTTACAGTTGCTATTGATGTATTAGCACTACTCCAAGTTCCACCAGTGTTGTAAAGGTTTGAAGTAGCTCCTACACACATTGTTGCTACCCCAGTAATTGCTGCAGGAGAAGCCGTTACTGTTACAATAGCTGTTTGGTAGCAACCAGCACTGATTGTATAAGTAATAGTAGCGGTACCAGTAGATACTCCAGAAACCACACCTGAAGATAGATTTACACTTGCAACCGACGCATTACTACTTGTCCAAGAACCTCCAGAAGTAGAATACGTCAAGTTAGAAGTTGTACCAACGCATACTGTTTTGAGACCAGAGATTATAGATGCGTTGCTATTTACAGTCACCTGCGTCACCGTGTAACAACTTGTTCCAATACGATAAGAAATATTAACTGTGCCGGCGGTTACACCTGTAACAACACCTGTTAGTGAGCTTACTGTCGCTCTCAAAGAGTTACTTGTGCTCCAAGTACCGCCTGGAGTTGAATTATATAAGGTTGTTGTTTGACCAGTACATACTATGTCTGTACCGGTACTTGGAGCCATTACCCCATTTACTGTTACCACTGTAGTAGCCGCACATCCACTAGCGTTAGTGAAGCTAATTGTAGTAGTACCAGTACTGTTTGCCGTAACAACTCCAGTTGAAGAGATACTAGCGACGGCTGCATTAGTGCTGCTCCATCCACAAGCTGTAGAGCCGGAAGACATTATAGTACTACCTCCAATACATAAAGTAGTGCTTCCGCCATAAATTGGTGCGGGAACTGGATTTACAGTAACTACATTAGACCTGCTACATCCTGTTGGCAACGTATAGGTAATAACTGCTACTGATATTCCAGTATAATTGTTTATTACTCCTGTAACTACACCACTTGTCGGGTTTACAGCTACTACTAATGAATTGCTGCTAGACCAAGTTCCACCTGCTGGAGTTGAAGTTAATGTTGCAGTATGATCAGGACAAATAGCGGAAATGCTAGCCACCTCTGAAGGTCTTGGATTAACTGTAACCTCACGGGTGACAAAACAATTGGTTGAAGTCAATCGGAAAGTAATTATCGCTGTACCAAGTGACAGACCATTTATTGTACCATAACCGCTAGTTGAAGCGACTGCTGCATTACTACTTGTCCACACACCGCCTGGGCAATTAGTTAACAATGCAGACTGACCCAGGCATATGCTACTAGAACCTGAAATTGGATCAAGTGTTGGTTTAACTGTAAAAGTTGCAGTTTTGGAGCATCCTTCACCCAATGTATAGGTAACAGTCGTTGTTCCAGACATTATACCAGTAACAATACCAGTTGTTGCGTTTATTGAAGCAATAGAAGGGTTAGCAATTGTCCAAACACCTCCAGAAATTGAATTTGACAATGTAACTGTTTCTCCTACACAAGCATTTAACGTACCAATAAAATTAGGTACAGTACTATTCACTGTGACAGGCACAATAGCTCTGCAACCAGTTAAAGCAGTATAAGTAATGCTTACTGAACCCGTACTTATCCCAGACACCACTCCACTTGTAGCATTTACTGTCGCTTTTGCGATATTGCTGCTACTCCATGTACCACCTGTTGGCGTAGCATAGAGTGTCGTTGTGTTTCCTACACATACCAGTGCAGTACCAGTTGCCGTTACTATTGTAGACTCTGATTGATTTATAACAAAAGATTGAGACGCTACACATCCGTTTGCGTCTGTAACTGTTACTGAATATAAACCAGCAACTACACCAGTTAGGTTAGCAGTCGTTGCACCATTGCTCCAAGCATAAGAATATGGCGTTGTTCCACCTGATGTTGTTGTAGACACCGCACCTGTACTAGCACCATAACAAGCCACGTTTGTACTTGTACCCCCAAATGTCAACGTTGCTGGCTGTGTGATTGTTTTGCTAGCAGTTGCTGTACAACCGTTTGCATCTGTTACTGTTACACTGTACGTACCTGCAGTCAAGCCACTCAGGTCTTGGGTAGATGCGCCGTTAGTCCAGTTGTAAGTATAAGCAGTAGTACCGCCAGTTACTGTAAGGTCGATAGTACCATTTGATCCGCCGTTACAGTTAACGTTTGTTGATGTAGCTGAGGCAGCCAATGTTGCTGGCTGTGTTACCGTTACTGATTTTGTAAGGGTATAACCGTTAGCATCTGTAATCAATAC
>CAMDNC010000084.1 GCA_945902755.1 Flavipsychrobacter stenotrophus | reverse complement strand
CTGTTGCCTGCTGCTATACCGCTTACTACACCAGTGCTGCTGATAGTAGCTACCGTCGTGTTGCCAGAGGTCCAAACACCATTAGTAGGTGTACTACCCAATGTTGTAGTAAGACCACGACACACTTCCAAGTTACCTGTTATAGCGGTGGGTGTAGGGTATACCGTTATCACTCTGTTCCTCGAACAGCCTGTGAGCGGCATCGTATACTCTACAGTAGTTGTACCAGCCACTAATCCAGACACACGTCCAGATGCATCAATTGTAGCTACTGTGAGGTTCGATGAAGTCCAAATACCTCCAGACAAAGTATTACTTAGTGCTGTAGTTTGACCTTCACACACAGTTGTTATTCCAGTAATGTTTGCAGGTAAAGGATTAACGGTCACCTGAGAAGTTCTAACACAACCCGTAGGCAAGCTATAAGTAATATTACTTGTACCAGCTACTATTCCGCTCACAACACCAGAAGATGTGATGGTTGCTACTGCTGAATTACTGCTCGTCCAGTTGCCGCCCGATGGTGCGCTGCCCAGTGCCGTAGTGTTACCTACGCACACTTCCGACACACCTCCTATCACTGATGGTAGCCCATCTACTGTCACAGTTGTCTCTCTTGAACACCCTGTAGGCAACGTATATATGACGGTAGTAGTACCTGATGAAAGTCCTGCTAACTCACCTAAAGCAGATATTGTAGCTGATGTAGGGTTAGATGAGGTCCATACACCGCCCGTTGTAGTATTGGTGAGTGTTATTGTTTGTTCTTCGCATACTTGTGTAGGGCCTGCAATATTGGCCGGTAGCGGATTCACTACCACTCCAGCTGTGGTACGGCAAGTGGTAGGCAATGTGTACGTAACCGTAGCATTGCCTGCAATGTTGCCGGTAGCTACACCTGTAGTAGCGTCTATACTCAGTGTACCGGGGGCATTGCTGCTCCATGTACCGCCTACCGATGCACTACTGAAACTGATACTGCCATTACGACAAACCTCAAATGCGCCTGCGGTCGTTATTACTGCAGGGGTAGGGTTAACCGTCAATGACTTTCCTATACTGCAACCAGTGCTGCTCAAAGTATAATAAATTACAACATTACCTGCTATTGCTCCAGTGGTAACAACACCGGTAGAAGCACCTATAGTAGCAATACTAGTATTGCTACTACTCCAGCTACCGCTAGGTGTAACATTGTTAAATAACGTAGTAGCACCCTGACACACTACAGATGCACCTGTGATTGCTGTAGGCAAAGGATTAACCGTAATAGTCCTTGTAGTGATACATGTTGTAGGCAATGTGTAGGTAAGGGTAGTATTACCTGGCGACACTCCAGTTATTGTTCCTGTACCATCTATTGTAGCTACCGTGGCATCGGCGGTAGTCCATGTACCTCCTGATGCTGGATTGCTAAATGCTACAGTGGCATCTTTACATACTGTTTGTGTACCGGTTATTGCCGGTGGTAGTGCATTTACTGTTACCTCGCGTAGTATCGTACAACCCGATGGTAACGTGTACGATATGTTAGTTGTTCCAGCAGCTACTCCACTCAACAAACCTGTTGCTGATATACCTGCTACTGCAGTGTTGCTGCTGCTCCATGAGCCGCCTATCGAGGCATTGCTCTGTAATGTTGTAAGTCCCTGACATACTGCACCACTACCAGTAATAGCGGTAGGTGCTGGCACCACTGTAACTACTGTTGATGTTACACAGCCTGTGGGTAGCGTGTAAGTAATAATTGTAGTGCCCGTTGATAATGCTGATATAACTCCCGTAGCAGATTCTATCGTAGCCACAGATGTGTTGCCGCTAACCCACGTGCCGCCGGGGGTACTGGTCAGCGCGCCTAAGTTATTTTCGCATATCGTAAGACTACCTGAAATAGCTGCTGGTAATGGGTTGGCATTCACAGTAACCACATCGCTTGTAGTACATCCTTGACTACTGGTTACTGTTACACTATATACATTAGCTCCTGATGCTATTGGGGTCATATCGGCGGTAGCACAAGCAGTACAAGACAAACCAAATGCACCTGACCAGTCGAACGTAGAAGCTGGTAATGTACCCTTCACGTAAATGTTATCCAAGAACCAATATACCACAGGTGAATTAAATCTCCAGCGCATTTTAAGGTCTGCTACGCCTATCGCATCAGCTGGTAAAGGAATAGTAGTTTGGGGTGAAGCTACACTCCAGGAGTCACCACCTGCGGCACCAATAGCAGTGTAGTCATCCAATATCTGCCAAGGACCGCCATTCACAGAATATTCTACTAATGCTGCTGTTGCACCCGGAGCTAGCAAAAATTGATTGAACGTTAAGGTTATCGCTCCGTAACCACCCTGTGTGGTAAATGAAGGCGATGTAATAATAGTATTTGTCACCGCTCCACTGGCTATAGGTGCTGACTGTAGCATTGCAGAACCATCGCCCATTACACTATACGCACCTGGAGGAGTAACTATTTGCCAATAGCTATCGCCAGATGCATCGCCTGAAGAGTTGGTTATCGTCCATCCGCCTAAACCCAGGTTGAAATCCTGTCCCAATAATGTAAACTCAGGATTGGGGGATGAGGCTGAAAATGATGTGGTTTCGGTTAAACAGATTGTAGTGGGTGAAGCAGGCGAAATGTTCAATACAGGTAGCGGATTAACACTCACCGCCCGAGTTATAAGACAGCCCGTAGGCAACGTATAAGTGACAGTTGAAAGACCAACTGATACGCTACTTACGGCACCAGTAGATGAGTTAATAGTAGCAACCCCTGGTGAGCCAGAACTCCATGTGCCACCTGATGTAGCATTACTAACAGACGTAGTAGCTCCTAGGCATACTGCCGCTGTACCCGATATAGTTCCTGGCAAAGGATTGACTGTAACAATAGTGGTTCTTTGACAGCCTGTTCCACTAATACGATAAGATATGTTGGCGGTTCCAGCAGTATTGCCAGTCACTAATCCTGTGGTACTATTAACAGAAGCAACTGTTGCATTTCCTGATACCCAAGTAGCACCTGATGCACTACTCGAAAGTGTGGTGGTAGCGCCCTGACAAAATATTGAAGTGCCAGTAATCGGAGTTGGTATAGGGTTTACAACAACAGAGGTTACGGTAGGATCTGAAGGAACACCTCCCCCAGACGAAACTGTGCAGCTATAAGAGCCTGCATTGGCTACAGTGGCTGATGGTATAGTAATTGTAGCACCTGTAGCTGAAAAAGAACCTGGACCTGACCAAACATACACAGGACTTGTCTCCGGAGAACTAGCAGTAAGGGTTATTGTGTTGTCTGCACAATAAGTAGTTGTGCCGGTCACCGTCGGAGGTGGGGGGGCCATTAACCATACCTGTATCTCTCTGTGGTTAGGATTACTAGAACCTGATACACTAAGAAAACGTAAAATTGTAGTCGTAACCGGAGCGAAAGTTACTGAGTCCTGAGTACAGGTATTACCCGAATAATTAAGAAAAGTAACAAAAGTTGAGCCATTCCAGTATTGCATCTGACACGTAGTCATAGGCCGATTACTTTTGTACAATACGATTTTGCTAAAAGTAACAGGAGTACCCCACGTAAATGTTATCGACCCATTACTACTTACCCATCCCCAAGGTGTAGCTGAACTCGTACAACCAGAATGTGCCGCAATAATACCATCATTATAATTCGGAGCACCATATGTTGTGGTTCCACCACCAGAGTGAGTTGCTGTCGCTATAAGTGCAACATTTGTTTGGCCCCTAACAACAACAGACAAAAATGTCATTGCCGTCAATAGCATACATGACATTAACTTTAACTGAAACTTTGACCTAGTAGGATGTAAAGTAGATAAAACTGAATGCATAATCATAAACGTTTTATAATAAAATAAGATTTTCAATAACAAAAACAACAAGAGTTATACCAAAACAAATTCAGCGTAACTACCATTGAATGTTTAGGAAACATTCTCAAATTAGTTACCCCTACCAACACAACTACTTCTTGCTAGTTTAAAGTTATATAAAAGGCTAGAAAATTTAACGAAGAATAAAATTTATTTTGAAAAAACAGAAATTTTTAAACCCAAACCCCTTATTTCTGTTATCTACATATTGAAATTTACCAGTTTACAACAATATTTATAAAGTTCCCCGAGGTAAAATGCAAAAAACTCTCACAATTGCGAGAGCTTTTTGCATTTTACTATTTAGTTTTTGTTAGTTGTTGTTAATCAACGTTAGTTTTAGTGCAGATACTCCCGTCCCAGCTACTGTACCTGTTAGCATCAGTGTATATATTTTACCCGCTGCCAATGTTTGGGCACTGCCTATAGTTACAACAGTATTGATGTTACTCGGATCTCCAGCTTTAAGGTCGTAAGTGCCAGCAGTCACTGACAAATAAGGTGTAACTTCTAGAGAAGTAACGCCAGAATCGATGACAATGTTCTGTACATTAGCAGTTACACTCATTGCATCCGAAGACAGGTTTACAAACCTTATTTTAGCAGTGTTGTTTGCTGGTGCAGTCTTGTCATCTTGCACGAATACAAACTTAGGTGCTGTAATGATCCCTCCACAAAAAGCAGTATAGTTTAGGTCTTTAGTAATATCAACCGCATTGCTGATAACAGGTGTGCCAGAATTAGTAATAAAATAAGCAATAGTAACAGCTGAACCTGCCTTTACATTCTTGTAGCCAGAGTTGTTGCCAAAAGCTATGTTGAGTGCACCAGAAACATTTATGTTATCTAGCTTAGTATCTATGCCAGGTAAAGTTCCGGGGCAACCATTTACAAACATTACATTGGCGCTATTAGATGGCGCTGGGTTATTCTTCTTACAGCCTACCATACCAGACAGGGTAGCGGCACTCAACGCTAATACTAAAGTGCTTCTCATCTTTCCCGATAATTTATTCATATTTCAAATATAGTCAAATATTAGCTCATGGTATGTTAAAGCTCATTTCTTCAAGCGGCCTTCTTAACTTTCAGATAAAAGGTTGCTCCCTTACCCTCTTCACTCTCGGCCCATATATCTCCACCATTCAGGTAAGCAAATTCTTTACACAACATCAACCCTATTCCTGTTCCTTTTTCGTCGGCAGTACCTGGCATACTTTGCTCTGGTGAAAATACTTTAGCCAATAGATCTGCAGCCATACCTGTACCGGTGTCAGCAACGTATAATACCACAAACCCCGGTATCTTGTTACTATCGGCACCTACGGTAATTTCACCTCCGTTGAAGGTGTATTTAATTGCATTTGAAATCAAATTGCGAACTATAAAATCAAAATGGGTTATATCGACATCAACCTTTAAGTCGTTTGATACATTGTCTATGATCGTTAACGACTTGTCTTGTAAGGCCAATTTTTTGAGTTCTATATTTTGACGCACTATGTCCTTCACATTTAGCACTTGGGCCTGCATTCTAATTCCTTTTACCAAAGATTGCCCCCAAAACAACAGCTTGTCTAGCATCTCCATCAATGACTTGTTATGCTCTCTGAGACTATCCAGCAAATATTTCTTCTCTTCTTCCGTTGTGTCTGGGTCTTCATATACATCGAGAAGTACCGGAAGTCGGGCTACTGGCCCACGCAAATCATGCCCAACAATCGAAAATAACTTGTCTTTCATGTTGTTCAGATCTTGCAGTTCTGCTTGTTGTTTGCTAAGCTTGTGATTGAGTGAACTAATTTTTCTAAAGTAATAAAGTGTTACAAACAGCGAAAGGATTACCAAAATCGCAATTACTATCAACGAGTTTCTTTGCGTGGCGTTTCGTTCACTTATTCGCTCCAAATCTTGTACTTTAAGATTACTCTTTTCAAGCTCATAAGTGGCAGAAATGCTAGCAAGCTCTATAGCCTTATTAATACTAAACAAACTATCTTTTATCTTTTGTTTTTTCACAGTCAACTCCAACGCTTCTTTGTATTTGTTCATTTGTTTGAGCAATTCAGCCTCAGATTCATAAATAGTGATCATGAATGATTTATTACCCATCTCAGACGCAATAGCCATTGCCTGTTGCAACATAGCAATCGCTAATTCAGGGTTTTTATCAGCATATATCATTGCAGTTTCCAACAATAAATTTGATTTCAACTCCATCATTTCTTTCTTAGTAGCTATTTCTAAGCCCTTCTCAAGATAGGAAATTGCTTTTTCAGTGTTGCCATTTTCCAGATAATAGTGCCCCAAATAAGACAAGCATTCTACGTGGGAAGTAGCAAATTTGGGCTTATTACTTTTTTCTAGGTTGTCTAGAAAAATAATTAGTGCACTATCTTTCTGACCCTTCATCGCATAGAATACACCTATTAAGTTATACAGACTAACAGTCTTGTCATTTAAGTCTATTTTTTTGCTATATTCTTCTGCTATTCTTAGGTACTTTCCTGCATTCTTTAGGTCATCAAACATCAGATACATACTTCCCATATTCATGTTTGCTACCAAAGAACCACTATTATTCCCTAAACTATCTTGTAATCTTATTGATTCAAGCATGTATTTTACAGCTACCTCAAAGTTGCCTTTAGAGGCCTCCATACCCCCTAAGTTGCTCAATAAATCGGCTATTCCTGCGGTGTAGTTTTCTTGCCTATAAATGTCCAATGCATACTTAACTCGCTGAATTGATAGATTTTTTCTACCTTGGCTATCATCTATTATCGAAAGTTGTGCGAAAATTTTCCCTTCTCCTAATTTGTACTGCTCTTTCTTGCAAAACTCAATCGACTGGTTTGTATAATGCTGTAATGAATCAGCATTAGTTCTACTAAAGTGCTGCAACGCTTTAATGTATACCTCCACTTTTTCTTTAACATTCTTCGCTTTGTTAAGTTGAAGGGAGAAATTGTATTTGTCGTCCTGAGACAAAGACAACAATGGTAGTAACAAAAGACAACATAACAATGCGCAATATTTCTTCATAGATTTGACGGTTAAATGCTGTCTATTTTAATGCAAAATAACTATTCATTCAACAAAAACAAAAGGTGAATAGAATAAACAATTGAAACAATGCTTTAATCACAAAGGAAACTAAGGTACTCACCAAATCAATCATTGCAATTGCTTGAAATCAGTCGTTAAAATTAATAACATTACTTGTCCATTTGCCAAGACGCATGTGACGTATGCAAAGTTTGAATAAATGTATCTACGGACTGCGCTCCAGACACTGCATACTTCCTATCAAACACGAAAAACGGCACTCCATTTATGCCTATCTTACTGGCTTCGAGCATATCCGCCCTTACTTCCTCAATGTAATCATTGCCCTGCAGCATTTTCGTTACTGCTGTGGCATCTAGCCCAATTTCTGCACCAATCTGCGCTAGAATATTAACATTATTGAGATCCTTACCTTCTGTGAAATATCCCCTGAATAACAGCTCTTCAGCTTTATCTCCCAAACCAATTTTCTGAGCCATCTGCATTACTCTATGTGCATTCTGCGAATTTGCGACTACTGCTCTGTCAAATCTGTAGTCCAAACCATCCTCTTTGGCCATATTTACTACCCCCTCATGCATTCTCAAAGATTGCTCATAACTAATCCCTTTCGCTTTTGCTAAATAGTTATATACATTTTGGTGTACTTCATTATCAACTACCAATTCAGGATTAAGTTGAAAACTATGCCAAACTACTTCTATATCATCGGCATGGGAAAACTTGTTTAATGCAACTTCAAATCGCCTTTTTCCTATATAGCAAAACGGGCAAACCATATCTGACCAAATTTCCACTTTCAACTTTTTACTTGTCATTGTTTTATGTGCTTTTTGTTTTACGTTAGTGGTAGTTTGTGCAGTTGCAATAACAACAACCATTACTGCAGCTATCACCATTACCCATGCTGTAAATAATAGCTTTTTCATTACTTGATAATTGTTTGAAACATCGCCACTGTCAAAGCAAACAAATTTACTCAATACTTACTTTACTTTTTTGTGTGTACCTATTGTTTGGTAATTTTAGATGTAAATTCTTTAAAAAAACAGAAAATGGTAACGAACTTCAGCGAGCAAGATTCATTGGTGTCGGAATGGATGCGCGAGTTAAGAGACATAGCCACACAAGGCAACAGAGAACAATTTAGAAACAACATACACAAAATAGGACAGGTTGCAGCATACCATATTAGCTTACAGTTACACTACACTGATACCCTTATACATACACCGCTTGCCTCCACTCAATGTCGCACATTGGCTACGCAGCCGGTTATAGCCACCATCATGCGTGCAGGTTTGCCTTTGTACAATGGTATACTTAGTTATTTCAACAAGGCAGATAGTGCTTTTATCGGAGCATATAGACAGCATATCAATGAAACGGACTTTGAGATAGCTCAAGGCTATATAGCTTGCCCTGTGCTCCGTGATCGACCGCTGATACTAGCCGACCCTATGCTAGCCACAGGGGCATCTATGATACAAACCATAGACTCCTTATTAGCATTCGGACAACCATCTCACATACACATTGTAGCCATTATAGCCAGTCAAGCTGGTATCGATACTGTGCAGCAGCATGTGCCGGATGCACATATTTGGGTAGGTGCTATCGACAATGAACTAGATGCAAATAAATATATTGTACCTGGGCTGGGCGATGCAGGAGACCTCTGCTTCGGAGAAAAATTACAACATTGATTGTAGGTAGTCGCCTGCAGCATCACGGGTGCGCCGCCACCCATTCTGCTCCATCTTCATACACTTCTTTCTTCCATATAGGTACAGTTTGTTTCAGGGTATCAATGGCATACCTGCAAGCCTCAAATGCAGCCGCCCTATGTGGTGCAGCTACTGCTATTACTACGGGCACATCGCCCACTACCAGTGTACCAGTGCGATGGTGAATAACTATTGCATTGAGCTGCCATCTAGTCATAGCCTCATTAGCAATTTTCTGCATTTCTGCTAATGCCATACGCTCATATGCCTCAAACTCTAGCCGCACCACTGCATTACCCTTTGTAGCATTGCGCACAGTACCCACAAACACATCTATACCACCCGTGTGGGGAGACATAACCGCATTGATACAATACAATACATCAATGGGAGTTGTCAATATTTTCACTTCTACCATTAGGATGTTTTTAACCACCACTTACTGGCGGTATGATAGCTACTTCGTCACCTACAGCGATATTATTTGCAGGCATGGAATATGCTCCATTAATAGAAATACTGAAAGTCGTAAGCTTTGTAAGTTCTGGATACATCTCAGAAAGTCGCTCTATAAGGTAGCCAGCAGTACAATCATGTGGTACATCTACAACTAGCTGTCTCGACCCTATAATTTCCCTTACGATACCAAAAGCCAAAACATTAACTTTCATCATTCATTTTTTGCTGCCCATTAACCTATGCCCAAATGTAGTATATTATACAGATATAAAAAGAAATGGGCTGAGTTACATAAGTAACACAGCCCATTTTTAAATAATATTCTACTAGTTGAAAAACAAATTACTTAGAACTTGCTCCATGTTTTCCACCATGTATCGCCTACACTGCAAGCACCACGGTAAGAAACAGTATTGAAGAAGCTAGTTAGTTTAGAACTTGTCACTACGTTTGTAGTAAGTACTGTACCAGCATTTGGAGTTGGATCGAAAGATGCACCAGCAGCATAAGGAGCTTTCAGACCAGCGTCAGTTGTAGCAGCAACAGAGGCGTTGTTCCAAGTAGGATTTGTAGTTGTTAGGTACGTATTCAAAGAACCTAAAGTGGTAGAAGAGTTACTAACTGTGTCGAAAGCTTTAGTTATACCAGCAACTGTGATACCTTTAAGTTCCATAGCACCAGAAGTAAGATTGTTAGCACATTTTACACCATCAAGCAATATACCAGCGGAAGGATAACCTATAAGCGTTGAGTTAAGGATAGATATACGTGAGTTTCTTCTCAAGTGAGCAGCACGTTTGAAGTTACTATTGATTGTTGTGCTTGAATTTTCTTTTGGACCGATTACTGTAACGTTTGCAAACGTAGGAGCAGTGAATGGTGCATTGTCAGAACCAGACGCATCATTGTCCACTTCAAAACCATTGCTACCTGAGATGTCAGCTTGTGATGGATCTACTACAGATATTGCATACTGTACATTACCACGGAAACCGAAATCGCAATCAAAATTGTCATCCAAAGTTTTGAATGCAATAAGGTGTTTGCAATTTACTGTACCACCAAACCACTCAAAAGCATCATCATAACCATAAGCGCACTCTACATAATCAATGGTAGTTCCTGCACCTACAGCACCCATAGTCAAAGAGTTCAACTCTTTGTCAGGTTGGAATGGATATCCACCGTACTCTATACGAACATATTTCAGTGTACCTGAATTATCGTTATCGTCAGTACCACCGTACAAACCATCACCATTAGAGTTATTTACACCACCTTCAATTTCACCTACACCTGGCTGGCTGTTGAATGTAGTGTTCGTAGTAGCTTTACCAAGCATAACGATACCACCCCAGTCACCATAAGATGGAGAAGCTTCATTCGAAGTAAATACGATAGGACTATCAACTGTACCTACAGCTTGTATTTTTGCACCTCTTGTGATTATCAATGCATTTTTACCTTTTGCAGCCTTGATAGTAACACCCTTACCTATTGTAAGTGTAGCACCATTTTTTACATACACCAAATTAGTCATTGTGTATGTTTTACCAGCCAACAAAGTACGGTTAGTGGTAATGTCTGCATTCAACGTGTAGCCCAAAGAATCCTCTGTTGGAGTAGGAGTTGGGGTTACTGTTTTGTTGTCATCATCTTTCTTGCACGATGCAGCAAAAATGATTGATAATGCTGTAATACTGAAGAGTAGTTTTCTCATTGCTTTTTAATTTTTTACAAAATTGCCTTATGAATATTACCAAAACATTACCCGAATATTAAGCGAACACTAATTCTCCCTTTGGAATTGGTCAAACAATTACAACAAAATGGGGTTGCAACATTAGTGTTGCAACCCCATTTTTTTATACTATTTTTCTTCTAAAGATTGTAAACAAAAGACAGAGAAAGCGTAGTACCTGTAAGCCTTGAAATACGTAAGAAATCACCTGTTACATCATATTTTCCATTGTCATTGATGTCTTGGTAAAAATTAGCCTTTCTATTTAGCAAATCGGTAATAGTAAATTTCAAGCCTGCTTTGTCTTTAAGTAGCTTTTGCGATACCTGAAAATCAAACAATGGGCGGGGGGCTTCCCATATACTTGGATTCTCTTGGTTACCCACAAGGAATATACGACGACCAATCATATTAAATAAAACAGTTGCACTAGTGCCGGACTTGTCTCCATCATATTGCAAGCCGCAGTTCAACAAATAGGGAGATTGACCCTGCATCGGGCGATCTACTTTAACAGTTTGACCAGTATTAGTTTTGATTTCAAAGTTCACATTGTTGAATATGTAAGAAGCGTTTGCAAAAGCGGTAAACGGAGAAAATGCCTTACCAAACAATACATCTAAACGCTTACGAAATTCCACTTCAGCACCATAACTCTGTGCAGATGGGGCATTATTATAAGTAAATGAAAATGTGTTAACCCCTGACTCGTTATAAAATTGCTCTATAGGATTGATGAATTTTTTATAAAACACGCCAGCAGTAACTAGCTCGCCAGATCTTGGGTACAATTCATAACGCAAATCGAGGTTGGTGATTTTTGTACGTTGCAAATCCGGATTACCTTGTACCGCTGCCAGCAATTCGAAGTCATAAAAGGCAAATGGAGACAACTCGCGAAACTCTGGTCTGATAACAGTTTGAGATGCACACGCACGAATATTTGTCTTCTCTGTTGGCTTGTACGTAAAGTTCAACGAAGGAAGGAAGTCACCAACATTCTTGTCCAATGTCACTGGTTGGCTATTTCTGTAGCCATTCAATGTTTGATTGAAGTTTTCGTAACGTACTCCCCATACCAATCTGTATTGCTCACTGAACGCATTATCAAACATTACAAAACCCGCATTCAAAAAACTAGTAGCAGAATAGTCGTAGTCTTTATCACTCAACTCATTCAAGGTGTAACCATTAAGACCTATATTTTCAGCTGCAAAAATTTTGTCTGGTCCCAACAATTGCAAATCAGCATTGCCACCAGTCATACCAAATGGTCTTGAATTGAACTCTCTCGCTTTAGACTGCATCATATAGCCCATTTTAAATGTTTGATTTCTACCAAACATTTTAAATTGTTTAGCTCCGTCAACACTTGCGTTAGCTATATCATCTCTAAGAGTAGAATAAAACATACTGGCTGATGCCAAAGATGGTAAGAAGGTTGGCACTGTAGCTCTGTATACCGAGTCCTCGTCAGACTTGCGATACTCCATCCTTCTTAAGTTTGGCTGATTTTGAAATAAGCGAACATAACTGCCACTCCAGTTAAGTTTTATTTTCGTTTTTTCAACATAGTGATTACCCGTTAGCTGAACGTTGGTGAAATTTGTAGACCTGAAAGCAAGCTGGTAAGCATCTACATCTCCACCAAAATCGTTGTTACGACCAGTACGTACTAGCGTGTTATCCAGACCAGTTACATTATATAGTCCCTTTAACGATATTTTGTTGTTCTTATTTAACTCCAGTGTCACATTAGCCAATCCTCCCCACAATATTTCTTGACCATACAATTGCTCCTGAAAATCCAGTGTTTTTTCTACAGTATTCACAGCCTGATTGTAAAATGCGCGGGTAAGTTCTGTACGCCTATTCTGCTTGTTATAACTCACTGCAACTACAGCTCCCAAGGTTTTGTCATTGAATATTTTTTTATTGATACCGCCAGATGCCTGAAAGTTAGCATTAGGCATGCCAGACTTTGTTTCATAACCCCAGTCATTTTTCAGCGTTTTAGCCAACTCGACACGTTCGGTGCTAGATAACTTTCTAAAGTTTTCTTTGTCGGGAACACCTGAAGGCAACGCACGTGAACCATCGTCGATACCTAACCAGTCAAGTTTTCCGCCTTTGCCATAGCTGAAGTCTTTACCTACTGTTTGGGTATTGACACCAGATCCTACTTGCAATGAAAAGAAATTCTTTGTAGGAATGTCTTTGGTGTTAACCTGAATAAGACCACCCGCAAACTCACCCGGAAGATCAGGTGTAGCAGCCTTATTAACAACAATATTATCTATCATTCCTGATGGGAATAAATCGAAAGAAAAGGTTTTACGGTCTGGCTCTGTACTAGATAGCAGAGCCCCATTCAAAGTAGCTTGATTGTATCTATCTGCTAGACCACGCACTACAAGATACTTTCCTTCTTGAATTGATGCTGATGATACTCTTTTTAAGACTTCTCCAGTGTTTCTATCTGGAGATTTACGAATGGCCTCAGCCGAAACAACCTGAGCTACGGTATTAGTGTTTTTCTGATACACAATCATAGCACTGATGTTTTCTTTTTTCATAGTTGCCTTCACTACTACTTCAGCCAGCTCAGTCGATTTTGCTTGTTCCAACGCTATACTTAAAGAAGTCTCTTTTCCTTCCTCTACTATTACATCAGATATTTCTTTATTCTGAAATCCCACATACTTCACCTCTACGGTATAAGTTCCTGCGGCAGCAGGTAACACGAAGTTGCCATCAATATCTGTGACAGTACCTGCGGGCGTACCTTTAAGTACTATTACCGCACCTATCACGGTTTCTCCACTTTTGTTGTCTTTTACTTTTCCTACTATTTTCCCATCGGCAAAAGCATTGATGACGCTTAATAACAAGAAGGCTATGAGTACAAAACTTCGCATTTGATATAAATTTTTGCAAAAGTCTCTATCTAATATTATCTTATCGTTACCTCAACTTTACGCAATGATTAAGTTAATATAGGCTTAATATTTTGGTAACATTGTGCCATGTCACCATGCAGCTGTGTGCTGTTTAACTTAACAGTTGATGGCTACTGAATGTGTTTTCACAAGATTTGCGTTTGATCGTCATTTACAAGGCCCAAATGATTTACGGTGATGTTCACAAATACCATGAGTGGCAATTGCCTGTATGTGTGCTTTTGTGCCATAGCCTTTGTTGTTGTTCCAGCCATATTGCGGATAACGGATGTGGATAGTATACATATATTCATCTCTGTGGGTCTTGGCCAATATGCTTGCTGCTGCAATAGATGTGAATTTTGCATCACCCTTCACTACACACTGATGTACAACACCCATATACGCTGGAAATATATGCCCGTCTATAAGCAGCAATTGCGGACGAGTGGTTAGTTGATCGATAGCCACATGCATAGCTTTGAAAGATGCTTTCAGTATATTTATTTCATCTATCACTGATACGCTGCTACTTGATACAGCCCAAGCAATGGCTTCTTTTTCTATTATATACCTTAATTGTTCTCTGTGTCCTTCTGTTACCTGTTTGCTGTCGTTGAGTAAGGGATGATAAAAATCGGGCGGCAGAATGACCGATGCAGCAAATACCGGTCCGGCAAGACATCCCCTACCTGCTTCATCGCAGCCGGCTTCTATCAATTCACTAGAATATTTGTTCTTCAGCATCAGTGTATTTATGTAAATCCTGTTTTATAAACTGTTTTATTTTAGTTTGTCATTGTTGAGGTGGCGCGTGGCATCTCTAATATTCTTTTTTTGAAAGTTTTTCTCTAGTGCTGTAGTTAGGTCTACGCCTGTCTGGTTGGCAAGGCAAATTAACACCCAAAGTACATCGGCCATTTCGTCGGCCATATCTTTGTTTTTATCGCTTTCTTTAAACGACTGCTCGCCGAAGGTGCGCACCATTATGCGGGATAGTTCGCCTACCTCTTCTACTAATATACCAAGATTGGTTAATTCGTTGAAGTAACGCACGCCCACTGTCTTTATCCACTCGTCTACTTGCTGCTGTGCATCGCGTATTGTTAGGTCCATTGGTATTTAGTATTTGTTTGTTTACACAAAATAATGGAACTTTCCCGTTTAATAGGGTGGTGGGTTTAAAAAAGCCTACCTATATACAGCAGTACCTAAACCAAAGTACTAACAGAAACAATGTACGCAACAGACATAGAAGCCGCAGACGCGCT
>CAMDNC010000083.1 GCA_945902755.1 Flavipsychrobacter stenotrophus | reverse complement strand
ACTGCTTTGTGCAATCGGGCAAGATGAGCTGTATAACCTGCCACAAACCCCATGTGAGCGTAAAATACACCCCTCGTACTCAATACCTGACTGCATGCCAGGGTTGCCATAGTAGCAGTGGGCAAAAACTATGCACTGAGCAGCAAAACCTGCGCACTGCCAAAAATGATGACTGCGTGACCTGCCACATGCCCCGCAATGGCAGTATAGACATACCCCATGTGGCAGTAACCGACCACTACATACGTCGCAGGCCAATAGCACCTGTAGAGGCACAAAAGATAACTGCGTTTCTGGGTATGAAGTGTTACAACAACGACAAGCCCGATGCGATAACAAAGGCAAGAGGATTTATGGAGTTTTATGAGCGGTATGCACCATCGAAGGGATTGATAGACTCTGCACTGGTGTATCTGGGCAAACAGGCAGATGTGGAAGCCAAACAAAAACAAAACCGGGACTACATACGTGCTTACTACCTGCTGAACAACTATGAGCAGGTGAAAACCTATGCTGCCGCACTGCAACCTAATGCCATAACAGATGCCTGGACTGCCTACCGGATAGGAGAGGCATACTACCAAACAGGTGATGCTGTAGCTGCCCTACCGTGGTACAAGCGTGCTACTGACATATGGAAATATGCACTGGACTTCAACAACAAATACGGCACTTGCCTGCTGGCTCTAAACAAACTACCTGAGGCAAAAAAGGTATTTGAGTTTGTGCTGAGCCAAAACCCCAACCACACCAGTGCCAATACCAATCTAGGTTACATATATATGCAACAAGGCAACAGTACTATGGCCTATGACTATATGATGAAGGCCAAGGGAACAGACCCAGACTATGAGCAAAACTTGATCAATCTGGCTGTGTGGCACTATGGCAACCAACAGTATGACAAAGCCAAAAAACAGCTAGAACATCTGCTGAGCAAACACCCCAGCAATGAAAAGGCACGCGCTATGCTGCTGGACCTGGAGGGGATGTAGGAATTGGCACTAAAAAGATTGGCATTGCAGTGGTGCTGCAATGCCAATGAACAGAATATTATTACTGAAAGTACGTTGTAAGAAACTAATTGATAACCCCCAACTCTTTACCCACTTTGATAAAGGACTCGATGGCTTGATCGAGGTGGTGTCTATCGTGACCAGCGGAGATTTGTACTCTGATGCGTGCCTGACCCTTTGGTACTACAGGGTAGAAGAACCCTACTACATATATACCTTCTTCGAGCATACGTGCTGCAAACTTTTGCGCAACTACGGCATCATAAAGCATCAATGGCGAAATAGCGTGTGAGCCTGGTTTGATGTCGAAACCCGCTTCTGTCATTTTGCTACGGAAATAGAGTGTGTTTTCTTCCAGTTTGTCACGGAGAGCGGTGGTTTCGCTGAGCATATCTAGCACGGCTATAGTAGCGCCTACAATAGATGGAGCGAGAGAATTGGAGAAGAGGTATGGACGGCTACGCTGACGGAGCATGTCTATGATTTCTTTTTTGCCACTGGTAAAACCACCCAATGCACCACCCAATGCCTTGCCCATAGTACCTGTAATGATGTCTATGCGACCCATAACACCGCACAGCTCGTGTACACCCCTACCAGTAGCACCCATAAAACCTGATGAGTGACACTCGTCTATCATCACCAGTGCATCGTATTTGTCTGCTAGGTCACAGATCTTATCGAGCTGGGCAATGGTACCATCCATAGAAAATACAGAATCTGTAACTATAAGACGTGTACGCGCATCGGCATGTGCCTGAAGCTGGGCTTCGAGGTCGGCCATGTCATTGTGCTTGTACCTGCCACGACGAGCCTTGCAAAGGCGCACCCCGTCGATAATAGATGCGTGATTGAGCTCATCGGAAATGATGGCATCGTTTTCGCCCAGTAATGGTTCGAAAACACCACCATTGGCATCGAAACAGGCTACATAAAGAATCGTATCTTCTGTACCCAGAAACTTAGCCAGCTTTTCTTCCAGCTCTTTGTGTATGTCTTGGGTACCACAGATAAACCTAACAGAGCTCATACCATAGCCACGGTGGTCTATAGCCTTGTGGGCAGCTTCTATAACCCTTGGGTGAGAAGACAAACCGAGGTAATTGTTGGCACAAAAATTAAGTACAGTTTTGCCATTGACGGTGATTTCGGCACCTTGCTCAGACTCTATAATTCTTTCGCTTTTGTACAAACCTGCGTCTTTGATCTCTTGCAGCTCCTGCTGCAGACGCGCATAAAATGATGGACTTGACATGTATAATTGATTGTAATTTTTAGGTTCTTACCTGCTGAGCAGACGTAGTTTATTTAGTATAAGTAGCAGTACAGCTCTCTGGGAAGCCGCCAGGAGTGCTGGTAGCCGAATAATAAACAGTCATACCGGTAGCTGTGAAAGTGCCGTACCCTTGCAGATTAGTACCATTACCAATGTTTTGTGCTGGTATAGTTAGTGAATCGTTATTGCAATTGAGCACTATAAGTGTGGAGGTATTGCTACCATAGCCACCAAAGTTGATGAGATTAAGAACATTGGTAGAGCCACTAGAGATGCCTGTAGATGTGTAAGTGAAATTGCGTGCAGTACAAGCATTACTACCCGAGAGATTGCCCCAAAGCGCAGCTGCACAATCGGCAGGAGTGACGATAACGTTAAACTTGTAAGTTTTGGGGTCAGAGCCGGGTGCCACTGCCGTAAGCGTAACTGGATATGTTCCAAGTCTTGCTTTGTTGGTACTCATCACAAAATCGGCACGGAAAGTGGGCACTCCAGTAATGGTGTCTTCATCTAACCGAACATCGGCAGGTAGGCCCTTGAGGGTGAGCATAACGGTATCTTCGGAGAAACCACCGAGAAATTTGACCAGCAAAGGCAAGGTAGTAGTACCCTGATCTGTGATATAAAAATCGGTAGGTACAGTGTTCTGAATAGACTCGACGGTATAAGAAATAGGTACTTTTACGGTCTTCTGACAGGCTACTACGAAGATGCTTGATGCCAGTAAGAACAATATAATTTTTCTCATGCTTTTCATTTAAAGTGGAAAGATACATTCATATCAGTAAAAATCATAGCCAAATTGCTTTTTCGGAAACAGGTGTGTTTCTTACGCCTTCTTTTTCGGGCTCATCGGTGTAACCCAGATATCGCAGACCTAGTACAATATCATCTTCGCCCAAACCCAAATAATGCCTGAGTGCGGGATGGTGTGTCATGCCTCCTGTGCTCCAGAAAGAGGATATGCCCATAGCAGTGGCACCCAGCAATATGTTTTGGATGGCTGAAGATGCGGCTGCAATTTCCTCAATAGCGGGTATTTTAGGATTGCTGCCACGCTTCATGGCTGCGATGATGAGGTGCGATGTTTTATCTACATTATGCAGCAACTTATTGTAAGTAGCCTCTAAGCGTTTGTCTTCGGCTGTGTGCTGCCAATAAAGATCTGCATGTGCCTTGCCAAAGGCAGTGAGTGCTGCACCTGTATATACAAAAAACTGCCAAGGCTCAGTACGTGCATGTGTGGGTGCCCAATGTGCTAGCTGCAGCAATTCGTGTATAGACTCATCTGGTATAAGTGCTCCATTCATTTTGGCCCAACTAACTGAGCGTCTGCCCTTGATAACTGCACTGACTTCGTGAACTCTGCTATTGCTCATAGGTGTACAAAGTTATGGGAGATGGGGGTTATAAAATGCAGGTACGGATGGTACAAATACACTAAACAGATGTGTAGTGTGAAAGGAGTGTAGAATTTGGTAAATTTGATATGAAATGAGTACACCTTTGAAAATATTGACCGATGCATACTTTAAAGATTATTCTGAAAAGGCGAATTTGTCATGGATCACAAAGGGAGATGCATTTATTAGCAAAAAAGCCTACACAACAGAAGATTTCATATACTACATTCAGTCCTCCGCAACTTATTCTTCCAATATTGAGGGCAATAGTATAGATATAGACACTTACCTTAAAAATAAAAGATTCAATGTCAAATCTAAGCCGAAGGAAATGGCGGAAATTGACGACTTGATAGCCGCTTATAACTACGCTATTGGTACAAAACTTTCCTTAAAAACATTCTTGGAAGCCCATAAGATTTTAAGCAAATCAATACTGAGCCTTAAAACGCAGAGAGGTAAACTAAGGAATCAGCAGGTGGGCATTTTCAGCAATGGTAAGGTAGAATATATGGCTGTAGAGCCTGAATTTGTGAAGGAAGAAATAGCCAAGTTGTTTGCTGATATTGGTGAATTAATAAGCAGAGAATTATCGGAAAAAGAGGTTCTTTATTATGCAGCCATGATACACTTGTTGTTTGAGAAAATACATCCATTTATGGATGGCAATGGCAGGGCTGGGCGGTTGTTAGAAAAATGGTTTCTGAGTGAAAAACTAGGAGCAATTGCGTGGTCTATACCAAGTGAAAGATATTATGCACTCCACAGAGCAGAATACTACGAAAAGATACACATAGGGTATAACTATTACTCATTGAAAATGGAAAAGTGTTTGCCATTCCTGTTAATGTTGGTAGAGGCACTGCCTGAACCGAAGTAAAGGATGCAATGACACATATCGTAGCGCCCCATTAAATATTAAGACGAGGAAATGAACCTGTAGCTATGATAAATGGTACAGAGATCATAAGTGGGATAGATACTATAACTATAAGCCAGTAAATGATGTTTGCCAGTAGCGTGCCAATAGTGGGTTTAAATTTTTGCTCTACTTCAGCAATTTTGGGGATAGTGTATCGTTTTGTAAGTGCTTTATTGAGCTGGCGGAACAAAAGAAATTCTCCTGTAAATAACGATATGATAGCTACAATCATAACAGTCATGTTATCGGGTAGTATATACCAAAATAAAAAGCTGATAGGTATAGCAGTATACACACAAAAATTGAAACAAAACGACTGTATGGCATAGTATGTTTTGCCCAGCCTGTACTGACGGGCTGGTACATACATGATGTAAAATAGGAGGTCAGTGATAAAGGAAATGTTCATACCTGTGTGTTCGCTCGTATGAAATTAAGAACAAACGACAGGAAAAGCACCTAATATCAGCCATTACTCGGCATTTTTTAGCAAATCAATGTTCCTTTTAAGGTCGGCAAGGTGATTGCCAAACAGTATTCTATTGAAATAACGTACCAAATAGAAACAAATAGGCTCTAAAATAGCTACCAAAACCAGTAGCAATAACAGTACATAAGTATTGCTCATGAACTCTATAATAGGCTTACCACTACCAGCAGCACCGCCCATCATAAACCCACCGGCTGCACTAATGGGGTAGAAAAACAGCCCAGTTATCTCTTGTTTTTTTATCCATGCGGTCATAGTGGTGTAGTGGCGCTCCATTTCTTCTAGTACTGGATGGGCAACAGATACCTGTGGCGAAAACCTACTGTATATTATGTAACCAGAATACACCGCCCAAACCGAAAACAATAACAAAACAGCTAAAATCGCCTTGATGATAAGTGTATCTACCGCGATTATCGCTACACAATAAAGTAGACATATAGCCCCACCAAAAAGAATATTATACAACAGTGTTTTGCTGAGCTTCTGTAACGGATTGGAGGTTTGTAACTGCTGCAACTGTACTGAGCCTAAAAATGACTCAAATTCTTTTTCCTCCTGCGATGATGATGAGGTATTATTCATTGAGGTTATTTTTAATTAGTTTTGAAAGTTGGTTTTTTATCCTGAATAGTTTCACACGCACATTGTTTGGGGTGATACCCATTATAGCTGCTATCTCGGGTTGTTCATATCCATCTAGGTGCAGTGTTATCAGTGCTTTGTCTATGTCATTGAGCAGGGCTATTGCTTGTTTTAGTGTGGCACTGTGAGTATGGCTGTGTGTATCTGTCGCTATGTCTGTATCGCCAATTGCATCTGTAGGCAACATTCTGCTTTTCTTACGCTTGCTGGTCAGGACGGTGTTGAGGCAAATACGATACAGCCAGGTGCTGAACTTAGATTTGCCAGCAAACTGTGGCCAGCTTTTCCATGCCTGATATAGTATTTCCTGGTAGTAGTCTCTGCGCTCTTCGCTATCTGAGGCATAAAGATTTACCACCTTGATGATGATGCCCTGACTGTCGCGTATATGCTGAAGAAATTCTTTTTCGCTCACACCATTTTGGGTTAAAACAGGACAGCACTACTTGCCCATCAACATTAATATAAATATAGCTATTAGTACGATAGTGTGTGCCACTAACCAAACTTGCTGGTAACGGGGGCGACGGGGAAAAGCAACAGCCTGATCGAACGGATCGAAAACAAGGGCTACGCCCAGTGTGCCCACCACATCGCTCAGCTGATGAGAGGTGACATAGTAGTATATCGATAGCAGCACAAATGCTGCATAACAAAACTTGCTGAATACATTGGTCATGTTTTTCTGCTTGGGAGCTGATGTTTCCATTTTAGAGAAGCTTTACGGTATTAGTAGCACAGAAGTGCTATTTTATTACAGGTGGCAGAAAAAAATCTTGGGTGTATCTTCACAGTCGGAAAAATCAATAGCAAAAAAAATGAAAGTAAGAGACATAACCACCCTAATAGAAGCTTATGCTCCACCTGCCTATCAGGAGAGTTATGACAACTGCGGTATACAAGTGGGCAACCCCAATGACGATGTGGCTGGAGTGCTAATAGCACTTGATGCAACAGAAGCTATTATTGAAGAAGCCATAAGCCGAGGGTGCAATATGGTGGTGACACATCATCCGCTGATATTTGGTGGAATAAAACGACTTACCGGCGCCAACTACGTGGAGCGTGTGGTGAAAATGGCTATAAAAAATGATATCTGCATTTATGCCGCACACACCAATATGGACAATGTAAAAAATGGTGTAAACGCTAAAATAGCTGAAAAACTGGGTCTTACGAATGTAAGGATATTGGCCCCCAAAGATAACTTGCTGTACAAGCTGTATACCTATGCGCCACTAGCAGATGCTACCCAAGTAAGGGAAGCACTGTTTGCAGCAGGAGCAGGACATATAAGCCAGTATAGCGAGTGTAGTTTTAGTAGTAATGGTATAGGCACCTTCAGAGGGAGTGCAGACACCCACCCCACAATAGGTGTGGCGGGCGGAGCACGCGAGGAAGTGCAAGAAACCAAAATAGAAGTAATAGTGGGCATACACCAGCGGCAGGCTGTGCTACAGGCACTAAAAAACAATCACCCATATGAGGAAGTAGCGTATGAACTGATAGCCCTCACCAACACTGCTACAGATATAGGTGCGGGTATGGTGGGCGATTTGCCAGAGGCTATGAACGAAACAGACGTACTGCAACTAATAAAAGACAAAATGCAGGCAGGGTGTATAAGGCACACCGGGCTGCTGGATAAACCAGTGCGCAAAATAGCAGTTTGTGGTGGCGCCGGTAGCTTTTTGCTACGCAATGCCATTAGTGCTGGGGCCGATATGTTTGTGACGGCAGATTATAAATACCATCAGTTTTTCGATGCAGAGCAGAAAATTATAATAGCAGATATAGGGCATTACGAGAGTGAGCAATACACATCAGAAATATTTCATGCGATACTTACGAAAAAATTACCTAATTTTGCGATTCTTTTATCAAATTTATCCACCAATCCTGTAAAATATTTTTGCTGATATGGCTACTGTTAAAGACTTTTCATTTGAAGAAAAGCTGACCTCGGTTCTGTTTTTACAAAAGATCGACTCTAAAATAGACGAGATCAAAACACTCAAAGGCGAATTGCCTATGGAGGTTAAAGACCTCGAGGACGAAATTGAAGGATTGCAAACGCGCATCAATAACATTGATGTGGAAATTAACAACATCAACGCCTTTATTGAAACAAAATCAAATGCCAAGAAGGACGCTCAGGCATTGATGAAAAAATACGAAAAGCAACAAGACAACGTAAAAAATAATCGTGAGTTTGAGGCCATCAACAAAGAGATGGAAATGCAGGAGTTGGAAGTAAGACTGAACGAGAAGCATATAAAAGATGCTACCTACGAACAGAAAGACCGTATGAATGTGCGCCTGAGAACTGAAGACAAAATTAAAGAAGTAGAAGAAGCACTGACTACTAAACGTCAGGAACTGGCTAAAATATCTGTAGAAACAGAAAAAGAAGAACAAATATTAGCAGAAAGATCTGAAGAGGCTAAACAAAAAGTAGAACCTCGCTTGTTATCTGCTTACGAGCGCATCCGTGGTAGCTACCGCAATGGACTAGCTGTAGTACCTATTGTACGCGACTCATGTGGTGGTTGCTTTAACGTGATCCCTCCTCAGCGCCAAAGCGAAATTCGCCAACACAAGAAAATTATTGTGTGCGAACATTGTGGTCGTATATTGGTAGACTCTGATCTGAATGACAAAGTGACCATTAGTTAATGCTATTATCAGATATATTTGGATAGGGACAGGAATCTGTCCCTATTTTTTTGTGCTAAAATGGCTAAAATAGTAGCACCCGCGAAGAAAAAATATATGGAAAGTAAAATTTGAGTGCAATAAGTGTTGAAAATTTTTTTTCCTGATTTTTCTGAATAACTTTATAACCGTTGGCTGATAGGCATTAGTCGTACGCACTGTTTTTTACAAACAAACAGCGGCTATTGCTTTGAAGCTTGCTTTTATTAATTTTAAGGTCTGATAGTCAGTTATGTACATGACAAGCGAAAGCTTGATGTGGTTTATAAACGAAACTTATGAAGAAAAACAATACACCGGCACAGGTGGATGAAACTGAAATAGCTGGCAACCCATCGCGTAGGCGATTTTTTCAGCTAGCAGGCGGCATAGCTGGTGCAGGCATGCTAGTAGCGTCGTGTAGGCGCACACCACCCAGTACTACGTATGTAGGTGCAGGAGATATAGGCTTGCTAAACTATCTGTATATATTGAAGCAGGTGACAGTTGCTATGTACACTCAAGCCATAGCTACCCCCTATTATAGTATTACTCTTAGCGAAACTGAACTCCAAATAGACTTGAGAGATCAGGAACTAGTTCACCGCGAGTTTTTGAAGAAACTACTGGGCAGAGATGCTGTGAAAGAGATTACTACCAACTTGTCTTTGATAACGTTTGCAGACAAAAAAAGTTTTCTTACTCATGCGTCAATTCTTGAGGACCTATCGGTAGGTGCTATGAATGGTGCTATACAGGTAATGAGCAGTACAGACTATATGCTGACACTGAGTAAAATATGCTCAGTAGATGCACGCCATGCAGGCTATATAAGAGAAGTATGGAAACACAATACATTTGCTGATGGTACAATACTTGATGCTAATGGACTAGATAAGGCAATAGCACCTTCGCTAGGGTTTGCTACTCTGGAGAATTACATCGAAACCAAGTTTGACATCAGTAAATTACCTACTTTCTAATCAGCAATACTCATGAATTTTAAGCATATACTTTCCGAAATTGAAAAATCTGACCCAGAAGTATACGAGAAGCTGAGCGATCGGAGGCAAGCACTAAAAGGGTTTGGCGCTAAGGTAGCAATGGTAGCTTTGCCGTTTGCCATAGGTTCTATGTTTAAGAAGGCTTACGGACAAACATCTAAAACTGTCGTAGATGCTCTGAACCTAGCTTTGGAGTTTGAATATCTGGAGTATACTTATTACCGCCAGGGCAACAATACTGGAGGATTAATATCTGCCTCAGACCTTCCTGGTTTTAAGGCTATTGAAGCTCAGGAAAAAGCACACATCGATTTTCTGAACAAGACGATAACAGAATTAGGAGGCATTCCTTTCAAGCCAAAGAACTTTACAGCTGCTACTACAGTGGCACCCTATGTACCGGCTGCATATGACTTTACTAAGGGTGGCACCTATACTCCATTCAGCGATTATACAACGTTTTTGATACTGGCTCAGATATTTGAAGACACTGGCCTTCATGCACTACAGGGGCAAATGCCTGAGTTGCTGAGCAACAACGGTGTACTACAACAGGCCTTCAGATTACAGGCTACTGAAGCACGTCATGCCGCTTTTGTACGGCTGGTACGCAGACTGGCTCCTATTAATGCACCAGAAACACCTGCTCCGTGGATCACTAATAATATACCGCCTACCATTCCGCTGCAACCTTACTATTTAGGTGAAGATAATGTGGAACATAATAGAATAATAACTACCACGCTACCCAATATATATTATGCCGACGGTGTGATGCCTAAAATATCTGCCACAGCAGCATTTGACGAGCCTTTTGATAAAACCAAGGTGCTTTCGCTAATAGCTGGTTTCAAACTATAACGATAACACTCTAGATTTTACATGTCAAATGCCACGCACTGCGTGGCATTTGACATGTAAGGGGAGCTGTTTCCACAGATTGCAGCTAGCAAAAAGCGCCATGCCTTTTGATATGACGCTAGGAGCATAAAATGATAGGCGGCAACCTACTACTTTACTATCAGCATTTCGGTGTATTTGCCACTATTTGTTACCGCTTCTACACTGTAGACACCAGCAGGAATATCTAAATTAAGATAGGTTTGTTTTGCATCTGTCATATTCTGTGTACTCACCACTTGGCCGTACATATTTCTCACTGTTATCCGAATGTCTTTATCAGAAGTGAGCGGGAATTCAACGTGAAACTGTCCGTTGTTGGGGTTAGGGAATAACTTAAAAGAAATTAAGTTATTGGGGTTATTCAACGATGAGTTGCACAACTGACCATCTATAATCACAACCGGAAAATAGGATATTGACGTTCCACAATGGTTAGTTACTGTGTATACTACGGTATCTACACCAGTACCTACGCCTGAAATTATACCTGTGGTACCAACTGTAGCAATAGAAGCATTGATTGTACTCCATACTCCCCCTGCTACTGTAGATGACAAATGCGCAGTGTCTCCTACACACACACTATCATCACCACTGATGATACCAGAGGTAGGTGTAGTGTTCATAAAGGCATATAATTTTATGGTATCGTAGCCTATACCGTCTGTAATAGTGTAGCTAAAGCTATCTGTGCCAATGTAGCCAAGCGTAGGCGTATATGTGAAGCCAATAGGTGTAATAGCAGCTCCTGTAGATAAGGTGCTGTAGGTGCCAGAAAGTATACCATTACTCGGACTCATTAGAGCACTCCACGTAAGCGTTTGAGATACATTAGCGTCAAAGACCGTTAGATAAGTATCGATAGGCGTAGTTAAGAAGCCCTCAGTAAGGCATAGATATAATGTAGGAACTCCAGAAAATGTGAAGTAAGGTGTAGAATCAGACGAAGTAATATACTTTCTGATTCTGTGATTGAACACGTCTGCAATATGCAAATTTCCGGTAGGGTCAATAGCCAAACCTCCGGGTTCATAGAATTTTGCAACAGTAGCTGGTCCACCATCGCCGCTGAATCCAGGAATTCCTGTACCCGCAATAGTAGAAATAATACCTGATGTGTTTATTTTCCTCACCACATGGTTTTTGGTATCTGCCAGTATAAAATTGCCAGCTGGGTCTATTATAACATCTTGTACAGATTTAAATCTTGCTGCTGTTGCAGGACCACCGTCGCCTGAATAGCCTGAAGTGCCCGTACCAGCAAAGGTAGAGATAACACCTGCTGAAGTAATTTTTCTAACTACATTGTTGCCGTAATCGCACAAATATACATTCCCTGACAAATCTACTGCCATACCAGAAGGAGAGTACAACCTTGCCAGTGTAGCAGCACCACCATCGCCCGTATACCCTGCAAATCCTGTACCAGCAATGGTAGTAATAATGCCAGATGTGTTTACTTTTCTGAGCATGTTATTGCTGTTGTCTGAGATGTAAAGATTACCTGAATGGTCGAATCTGATATAAGTGGGCCCCAACATTGCAGCAGCAGTGGCTGGACCTCCATTGCCCGAAAATCCTCCAGTACCATTACCAGCTACAGTGGTGATAATGCCAGATGTAGATATTTTACGAATACGATGGTTAAGGCAATCAGCAAAATATACATTACCTGCATTATCCAAATCTATACCGAAAGGCATGTGTAATTTTGCGGCAGTAGCTGGACCACCATCGCCACTGTAGCCGGCCACACCAGTGCCTGCTATTGTGGTTATGATACCCGAAGGGCTTACCTTTCTAATGCGGTTGCTGTTTAGTTCAGAAAAATAAGTATTCCCAGATCCGTCAATGACCAATTCCGCCGGATGATTAACAGCACTTGATACAGCAACTACACCCTCACCGCTATAAGCTGCGGTGCCGTTACCAACGACGGTGGTGATATTGCCAGTTTGTGCGTGGGTGTGTGTGGAATTGAACAAGGAGGATAATAGTACGCAACTTGCAACTACATAACGGATAGGACGGATCATATCTTTTTGTGCAAAATAACTATATCTTTAGTTCTTGCCAAATTTATTTACATGCTATAATTAATCTTGCTAAACTATTTAGCATATAGCAACTAACAAACCCCAATTATCTTGTTTTGACGTTATTATGCTTTTAAAACTCGTTTTTTGTACGTGTTTTTTAGCAGTTTAAATGGTGCTGTCAATATTCCATTTGCTACCGCAAAAATTAGTTTTGGATGAAAACCAAATACCGAAACATTAATTCGAATATGTTTGATGATTGCTTTGAACTGCAAGAAACAAAGCATGTTGTAAATGCCCCGACTCGTACCAATGAAATGGAGGGGAAGATGTTGGTAGTATTTTTTCTTTACCTCATCAAAATCGCCATTTAATACCTCAAGCATACAATTGATAATAGTGGCTGCATTGTTATCGTAAAGTTCAATTAATTGAGAAGTAGAAATTCCAAACCTCTCAAAGTCTCTTGACATAGGGTTGACCCAAGGAGAGTAAGGATCTAAAACCTGTACCATGGCGAGCATTTTTGCAGCATCTGATGTAGCTAACCAGCTTATCCCACTTGAACACCCTAAAAGATGAGTACAATAAAACGTTAAAGCTGCTGTTTCTCTTAAGCTTAGGGTGCTACCATCTATTATTGCTATATTTTCACTTTTAATTGTTTTAGCTGACGAAAGTATGACTGCGGTTTTGCCATCTTCCGTAAGTTTTTGTGCGATATCCAATGCAATTTCGTCAGTAATGGCCAATTGCGCACTTTGTGGAGCAAACTCGAAAAGTATGATATTTTTATACTTTTTTAAATTATGCTCGATAGCAAATTTTTCGGCATTTTCTTTTTCATGCGGATATAATCTTAAAACTGGTGTTATATCAACGGTAATCGGTTTATTGTACCCTCTAAATATCCCAGATCTGATGCAACCATCATAGTTTGCGAGATTTTCATCTATCAATTGTGTAAAGAAAATTTCATCATAAACCCCTTCTTTCTTCTTCTGATAAATTTCTTTTTTTAGCTTTCTATGTATATCAGTACTATTTGATTTGTTAACCCCGGGAATTTCCCATATTTGGTCAATAAATGGGTTATTCTCCAAAATGCTCTTGCAAAATGAAGCTACACCCCAAGTAAGATGGCAGCCAGGATAGTCTGTTTTTATTTGTCTTGCGATAGCTGTAGCATATAGACAATCGCCGTTGGAATGCAGATGAAAGATTAGTATTTTCTTTTGATTACTCATTATCAAGAACCATCATTTTAGCTAATGAAGAGAAATCTACTTTTTGATCCCACCCAATACTTTTAATAGTTGATGGGTCAGAATATAAAACTGAGTACTCTGGAGTGAAGTCACTTTTTTCGTAGATATAATTCTTCCAGTCTTTATCAATGATACCAAAACATTGATTTAACCAATCTTTTATAGAATAAGCAAGCCCTGAACCTATAGTAGCTTCGAAAATATGGTCTTGAGTAACTAATGTGTAAATTGCCTCTACAACATCTCCAGCAAAAGTCCATTCTTTCATAACTGAAATATCTCCAATTTCCATTTGTTCATTATGACCTGCAAGAATTCGTTTTGTAAATAGTGCTATTTTTTTACTCATATGCCTTTCTGGTCTAAGAGGGCTTTCGTGATTGAAAAAATATCCTACATACACTTTAATACCTAAACTTCGGTAGTACCTTGCGGCATAAACAGAATGTATTCTACTTACTGAATAAGGACTATTTGCGAAAAAATCATCTGTTTCTTTAATTGGCAAACCCTTGTTTACAAATTGCAATCCACTGCCTGACAGAAATACTTTTGATAGAGGAGAATATTTTGTTACGGATTCAAGAATATTCAATGTTCCGGTGCTGATTGTGGCATGGTTTTCCATTGCAGCATCATGACGCGTTGTGGAATTCGCCGCCAGATGGAAAATGTAAGTTGGTTTGTGTAGCTCAATAAGAGTTGAAACAGCCTGGTAATTTGAAACATCAAGATGAAGACCATCACCTTTTCTGGAAGCACAGACTACTTTTATACCCTTGGCTTGAAGTAGTCTGTTAAGATAATATCCATCTTGCCCATTTGCCCCAAATATTATTGCGTTGTACATAAAATAGCAAATAATTGCTTCAAGTCTTAAATAAAACAATTAGAAAGTGTAAATGTATTTTCAATTTACTCTTTCTAATTGCGTTGATCTTACTTTTTATTGTGAATCTGCTGTAATAATGTCAAGTTTGGGTAATGGGAAAATGAAACTTGTTCCATTTAAAAGAGTTTCTCGTTCACGTTCAAGAAATTCCTTTTTGAAATGCCATGGCAACACTAAATAATAATCTGGTTTCATAGCACGAGACTCTGCTTCACTAATAATTGGTATATCTGTCCCAAGAGTTCTTGCACCATATTTGTCCGGATTTCTTTCTGCAGCAAAATCTATAAACTCTTTGTCAATACCACACCACTGAAGAATAGTATTGCCTTTTGTGGATGCTCCGTAAATATGAATAGTTTTACCTTTAAATTTCAACTGTTTAAGAGACTCGTACAATTGTACTTTTAGAATATTAATGCGTTCTTGAAAAGCAAGATAAGGTTTGTCTGTATCTAATTCCATATCGAATTCTTTGAGCCTGATTTCGTCCATAAGTTTGGAGTTTTCAGCAGAATTGAAGGATGCATTATTTTCATGAGTAGCAAAGCATCTAATACTGCCACCATTACTATCATTAAGTTCTATTTTGAAAACCTTCATGCCAGCTTTCTTCAAAATAGTT
>CAMDNC010000082.1 GCA_945902755.1 Flavipsychrobacter stenotrophus | reverse complement strand
CTAATGGGCCTACATTGGGTAGCCTTTTATGGTTCTATCAAGCTTGCTAATATTTCTATTGCACTCGTCTGTTTATCTACTGCCAGTATTTTCACTCCATTAGTAGACCCCATTATCAACAAAGGCAAACACGACCTGAAAGAAATGCTGTTGGGCTCTTTAGCTATCGTGGGTGTATATCTCATTTATCGCTTTCAGCAGTTTTATGGTTGGGGCATTTTGGCTGGTATTATAGCTGCCTTGCTCAGTTCTATATTTACTGTGCTCAACAAACAGATTGCTGATAAATACCCTGCACGAACTATGGTGTTTTACGAAATGACCACAGGCTGGATATTTATCACCCTATTACTGCCCTTAGTTTTCTATTACAATCCACTTACTACTTTCCTCCCCAGATCCCCCAACATCCTCAGCAACCTTTGGTACCACAATGACTGGATATGGATAGTAATTCTTAGCCTTTGTTGCACGGTTTGGGCTCAATCGCTGGCACTCAATGCCCTTAAAAGACTTACATCATTCACTGCAACCTTATCTGTAAATCTAGAGCCAATTTATGGCATATTGCTTGCTTTCTTGTTTTACAACGAAAACAAAGAAATCATTTTCCTAAAAGGCACCACCCAATTAAATAGTGGGTTCCTCGGTGGCATGTCTTTGATACTGCTATCTGTTTTTCTGCAAATGCTCCGTTTACTAAAACCCCAGTTTGCAAGATTTGGCTTCATAAAAGAAAAGGGTGGCATCGACTAGCCACCCTCTAAACAAATCTCATTCAAACTAGCCTAATCCACCCAGTCACATATAAATATATTAGTATCTCTCGAACCCTTATTATTACGGTTCGAACTGAATATCAATCTTTTACCATCTGGCGAAAACATAGGAAAAGCATCAAAACCACTATCTCTCGATATACGCTCCAAGCCAGTACCATCTATATTGATGGTATACAAATTGAATGGGAAACCCCGCTCATGTTCATGATTAGACGCAAAAATAATCTTTTTGCTTCCGGGCATAAATGCTGGCGCCCAGTTTGCCCTACCAAATTTGGTGATCTGTTTCGCATTACTACCGTCTGCATTTGCCACAAACAACTCCATGCTCGTCGGCATCACCAAACCTTGCGCCAATAAATCTTTGTATTCTTTTAACTGCTCATCATTCTGAGGTCTAGATGCACGCCAAGTTAGCATTTTACCATCAGGAGAAAAATTAGCTCCACCATCATACCCTACCTCGTTGGTAATCTGGCGCACGTTGGTACCATCTATGTTCATCAGGTACAGGTCTATATCTCCATTCCTAGTACTAGTAAATACTATCGTCTTTCCATCAGGCGATATCGTAGCTTCTGCATCATAGCCCGGGCTTTTAGTTAATTGCTTAGTTATGTTTCCGTCAAAGTCTGCCACAAAAATGTCGTAGCTTTCATATATCGGCCACACATACTTTTTAATCTTACTTCTATCTGGCACCGGCGGACAAGTATCTGCCGACAAGTGAGTAGATGCGTACAGCAAATGTTTCATGTCGGGCATCAGGTAGGCACAAGTAGTACGTCCTTTACCAGTGCTTACCAGTTTATAGTCTAGTTTACCCTTTTTAGGAATAGGACCATAAAAAATCTGATCACATGGCACGCCATCCTTAGCATCAGTACGCTGAAAAGTGATATGCTTATTGTCAAACCCAAAATAAGCCTCAGCATTATCACCCCCAAACGTTAGCTGACGCATATTCTTGAAATGCTTCTCTTCTGGGTATATCAACGATTCACTGGTTTGAGCCTTGATCTCTGACAAACCAATAACAAACGTGAAGGGTAAAAACCCTGCAAATAACGATTTACAATTCATCTTTAAATTTATGGTGGGCAAAACTACTCTTTGCTATTGGCTATGACCTTACATCCAACTCCTGTATTGTCAACTAATTGTAAAAATACCGCACCATTAACGACTACTTATTACGCTTAGTCTGTCATTAATCAACCCTAGCCATAGCTGCATTCCTTTGTTATTCCAGTGTGTATCTCCTACTCTGTATATTCTCTCAGGTTGTTGCGCGTTACTAAAGATCGAATATAAATCCACAAATGGCATCTCTAAATCACTTCTTTCTTGCAATCTCGGTATCATTTGGTTATAATTAGCAGGCTGCAATATCGAAGCCGGACTAGGTATAATAGTCAATATTACTTCCTCAAATCCTTGATCCTGGTAAAAACTGTGTATGTAATTCAAAGTAGAAACTAAATAGTTTATCTGCGTATCAGCCACAGGAGCATAACTACTAAATATGCCTTGCCTGCTCACAGTAGGCTTGAAAAACAAGTATTTCTTATTCTCCGACAATGCTACGTCACCAGACGCTCTACCAAAAACTCTGTAGTTAAATTTTGCCTTTGCAAACTTTACATCATTAAATAGATTATAGTCTAATAACAAATACTCCAGATTCTTATTCATTATTGCTCCAAAATTTTTCTTCCCATCTCCCCCTTTCGATAGAGATGAGTTTTGGGCTGACGTATCAAAAAAGTCTCTTCCTCTTAGCAAATTAATTACGAAACGTTCTGTTATCTCTATCAGTAAAACATTCTTTTTACTTGTGTCTAATGTGTACTTGAATTGCTTTGAATTATGGGAGTATTGAAATGAATGTGTATGCGCAAACGCAAAACCTGGCACCAATTCAGTATAACTATCACCTATCAGGTACAGAGCTATGTTCTTCACACTGTCATTTTCAGGATGCTTAAAGTCATACGTATAGCCTTCCTGAAATTCTGGCACACAGTCCAGATAAGCCATATTAGCTAGGTCGCCCCAACCAGAATTGTGCTTACCATACCATTTATCATTCATCCCATGCTCACTATTCCACTTCCATATTTTAGACATAATAGGCACAGCAGGCGCTGTTACCAGCGCCGCCGTACCAATCAGTAGAAATAAGTATGCAAATAGTTTTTTCACTAACATCAAAATTGAAAATAGATAAACTGATTCTCACCAAACACCCCAAAAAAGTAACAGAATGCAATCATTATAATCATGTACACCCAAAACAATAGGTCTTTGCTTATAAAATGATTACCGTATTTATTTTCTCTTACCATCATCACTACTGTAAACAATGCTGCAAACAATACCTCTGTCACACTCAGACCCAAATAAGATGAACCGCCTTGTAGCCTAAGTATATCATAGATATAAGTGACTGCCTCAGATATATTATTTGCTCTAAAAAACACCCAGCAGAAGGTCACTAGAATAAAATTGACAGCTATCAATATAGCTCTTTTTAGATACTTATACTTCACACTGTCAGCAGGTGTTTTGGGGAATAAGGTCACTAATACCCCATGTATAGCACCCCAAGCTATAAACGTCCAGTTAGCACCATGCCACAGTCCACTTAGCAAAAACACGATGAACACGTTCATCCTTCTCCGCACTTCTCCTTTACGGTTACCCCCCAATGGTATATACACATAATCTCTAAACCATGTAGAAAGCGACACATGCCACCGCTCCCAAAACTCAGATATACCTCTGGCCATATAGGGCTGCTTAAAGTTCTCCATTAGCCTTATACCCATTACCTGCGACGAGCCTAAAGCAATATCAGAGTAGCCCGAAAAATCACAGTAAATCTGAATACTGTACAGCATAGCTCCTATCAGTAGTGCACCCGAAGACATACTGCCATAATTAGCAAAGGCATGATCAGCTACTATGGCTACCCTATCTGCAATTATTACTTTTTTAAAAAATCCCCACATCATTCTAGCAAGGCCCTCCTTCAGGTTGTTCCAGTCATACTGCTTAAACTCATGAAACTGGTGCAGCATGTTTTGAGGTCGCTCTATAGGACCTGCTACTAACTGAGGAAAATACATCACATACAATGCATATACTACAAAATTTCGCTCTGGTGGTTGTTTACCTCGGTATACCTCTATGGTGTAACTCATAGCCTGAAACGTATGAAATGACAACCCTATAGGCAAAATAATATTAAGGTATGGCAAATCATAATGTGGGAAGGCATAACTAATTATCGGCTCTATATTACTCAATAAAAAATTGAAATACTTATAAAACACCAAAATCCCACTGTTGGCTATTATACTTACTACCAGCCACAATTTTCTATTCCTGCCCGACGAGCTGCTAATAACTATACCAGCAAAATAATCAATGACTATAGTAAAAAGCAGAATCAGCACATAAACCGGCACAAACGTCATGTAGAAATAACAACTCGCCAGCAACAACAACCATACCCTTGCATTTTGTTTCTTCAGCTGATAGTAACCAATGGTCACCACCATAAAAAAGACAAGAAATTGTATGGAATTGAATATCATATTAACATCCGGTATTAGTATACATATCAGCGACACTTCATCAATCGTGTACCAATTATGAATATGTGCGCAATATTACTCTAAAAATACGGTTTACAAAAGGAGCGCTGATAAGCCCTGTACTACTTCCACTCCCCCTACATTGCCTACTCACATTTCCCACATACTATACATCATCTTTATTAACTATAACAAAATATGGTTTGTGTACCCGCAAGAGATACACAAACCACATTAATACAAATCAAAACCCTTAAAACGGAATATCGTCGCTCGATGATGGTTTCGCGGGTGGCTTTTTTCCAGGCATGTCATCGTCTTCCCAATTCATATTGTTTGCCTTCGACTGCTTGGTCTGAAACCCTCCATCTGGTATAAATAGCTTAGACCCGCTGAAATCGCTCATATCTCTGTCCATATCTCTCCTCAGCCCTATTCCCGCAGATGGATTATCTCTAGAGCCTCGGTTAAAACCACCACTATCTGTTTTACCTCCACCGCCATTACCTCCAAATCCACCTCCGCCTCCATTATTTCCACCGCCACCACTCGGAAAATTACCACCGTTGCCTTGCTTACCTCTGTTGGCATCAAAGTGGTCGTCTTCCATATCCACAAACTTCTGGTACTCTTTTATGAACCTCACCTTCACAGATCCAGTACTACCATTACGGTGCTTAGCTATGTGTATATGTGTCTCACCTTCCACAGTTTCTCCCATTTCATCATTGGTTATACCATGATACTCGGGTCGGTACAAGAACATTACCAAATCCGCATCCTGCTCTATCGCTCCCGATTCCCTAAGGTCACTCAACTGTGGTATCTTCGATTCTTTACGGGTCTCTACCGAGCGGTTAAGCTGCGACAACGCAATAATTGGCACTTCTAGCTCTTTCGCCAGTGCTTTCAAATCTCTAGATATTTTACTGATTTCTTGCTCCCTATTTCCACCTTTCTCCACACTAGCCTGCATCAACTGTAGGTAATCTATCAGTATCATCTCTATGCCGTGTTTCTGCTTCAGTCGTCTCGCTTTGGCCCTAAGCTCAAATATGTTTAAGGCCGCCTGATCATCAATAAATATTTTTGCCTGCGACAGTTTCCCCATTCGCTGAGACATCTGTATAAACTCATGTTCTGCCATTTTGCCGCGCGTAATCGCTTCCATACCTACTTCCGATACACAACTCAGCATCCTTTTCACTATCTGACCTGCTCCCATCTCTAGCGAGAACAATGCCACCGGAAACTGCCTACCGGCATTCATTGCAGCATTCATTGCCAAATTCAACGTAAATGCCGTTTTACCCACAGCAGGGCGGGCGGCCAATATGATAAGATCTGTTTTCTGCCAGCCACCTGTTATTGCGTCCAGCCCTGCAAAACAGGATGGAACACCAGTAATATCATCTGTTTTCTTACGATTTTCTTCTATCTCACTCATGGTACGCACAAGTACCTCTTGCAAACTTTTAAAGTTTTTACGCAAGTGTTTGTCGGTTATCTCATACAATCCTGACTCTGCCTTATCTAGCAGGTCAAAAACATCTGTACTGTCTTCGTATGCTTCACTGATTACCGCCCCGCTAATTCTTATCAATTCTCGCTGAATGAACTTCTCCATCACAAGCCTTGCGTGCGCCTCTACGTGTGCGCTAGATAACACACTGGTAGTTAGTCTAGTAAGAAAATAAGCCCCACCCACAACTTCCAATTCGTTGGTTCTTCTTAGCTCTTCCGTTATCGTTAGCAAGTCTACAGGCGTTCCTTTATCAAACAGCCTGCGCATTGCCGAGTATATTTTCTGATGCGCATCTACATAAAAACAATCTTCACTTTGTATGATCTCCAGTACCTGTGCAAAAGTGTCTTTCTCCAGCATCGATGCTCCTAGCACCGCCTCCTCTAGCTCTGGTGCTTGTGGTGGCACTTTGCCATACACCATCGTAGATAGGTCGGTTTTACGAGCCGACGCTCTTGATGCACCAAAATCTTTTTTAATATTAACAGCCATTAGTTGATTGTAAACGTTATATAGTGAGTTAATTATTTTAATATCTATTACCTACAAGAGAATAATATTTTCCTTTTTTAGCGCTGAGCTATGTGGCCGCCTATGTTAAGCCAAGATTAAGGAACGATTAACGCCTGTCGGAACAAGCGAAAGTAAATGCGAAAGTCAGAACCTCAAAAAAAAATATCGGGTATAGTTTTAAGCACCTTAAACACACTTTATCCACAGTTTCTAAACATAAAGTTCCGAAAATACCACCGTATTCCACACATAAATTAAATTACTCACCATTACCCACACACTATCCACACTGCTATGTGCTTAAATCATTTTGTTAATCGTTTTTTTAAGATGCTACTTTTTGCTATCATCATGGGCTATCTTTGCCCAAATTCATTATCAGAGATGACTATTTCTTATCAATGGCTGCTTCAGTACCTACCATCACCATTACCCGTAGGCGACCTTAGCAACATTCTTACATCAATAGGCCTTGAAGTAGAGGCAGTAGAAACAGTAGAAAGTATAAAAGGTGGCCTCAATGGATTATTGATAGGAGAAGTACTCACCTGCAACAGACACCCCAATGCCGATAAACTGAGTGTAACAACAGTAAATATTGGAACAGAATCGCCCGTACAAATTGTGTGCGGTGCACCAAACGTAGCAGCAGGGCAAAAGGTAGTAGTGGCACCCGTAGGCGCCACAGTTCATCCTACCGACGGCGAACCATTCCTAATAAAAAAAGCAAAAATTAGAGGCGAAGAAAGTGCAGGCATGATCTGTGCAGAAGACGAAATAGGACTGGGCAAAAGTCATGACGGCATCATGATATTGCCTTCAGACGCTACAGTAGGTATCACTGCTCGTGCTTACTTTGGCATACCAGATTCAGATTTCGCTATCCATATTGGTCTAACCCCCAACAGATCTGATGCCAATAGCCACATAGGTGTTGCTCGTGATGTCTGTGCGTGGTTGTCTCATCACCACAAAGCGCAGCACCTAGTCGTTAACCCCTCAGTTGCCGACATCACTTCTACGGTGGCTTCTCCTATTGCAGTTTCTATTGCCAATACCGATGCCTGCCCCAGATACACAGGTGTATACCTCAAAAACGTCACTGTAGCAGATTCCCCCAAATGGCTACAAGAAAAACTTAGCACCATCGGTGTTCGCAGCATTAATAACGTTGTAGATGCTACTAATTATGTGCTGCATGAGTATGGGCAACCCTTACACGCATTTGATGCAGATAAAATAGCAGACAACAAAATCATTGTTGATTGCCTGCAAGAAGGCACACCCTTCTTGGGACTAGACGACAAAGAAAGAAAACTTAGGTCCGCTGATCTAATGATTTGCGACGCCAACGGCCCGATAGCAATGGGTGGTGTATTTGGTGGCAAATACAGTGGCATTACTTCTGCTACCACCAATGTTTTTCTGGAGAGTGCTTACTTCTCTCCCATGCACATCAGGCGCAGCTCATTACACCATGGCTTGCGCACAGATGCCGCTACTCACTTCGAAAAAGGAGTGGATATCAACAATGTACTACCAGCTCTGCAACGAGCAGCTGCATTGATTACCAGCATCGCCGGTGGCGAAATAGCCTCTACCATTGTAGACGTGTACCCACATATATTGAAGCCAAACACAGTTAATGTCACATACAGCTACATCTTCAAACTAAGCGGAAAAGATTACGGCACTGATGCTATCAAAAACATACTTGTAGCATTGGGCTTTGGTATCATATCAGAAAACGATGACAGCCTCACTGTAGAGGTACCGTCCAACAAACCCGACGTTACCCAACCCGCCGACATTGTAGAAGAAATCTTGCGCATCGACGGACTGGACAACATCATCATCCCTGAGCAACTAAACATATCACTAGTAAAGGCTCTACCTAGCGACAGAGAAATGAGACAACGCGTAGCACAACTGTTATGTGGTGCAGGAGTGCAAGAAATAGTAACAAACTCCATCACTAACAGCAAATATTACCCTGAGCACCCTACCCTAGTTCGTATGATAAACAGCCTTAGCAGCGAGCTAGATGTAATGCGCCCTTCTATGCTGGAAAGCGGGTTGGATGTAATACAATACAACTGCAATCGCAAAAGCACAGACCTCGCTCTATTTGAGTTCGGAAATATATATAACCAGCAAGAATCAAACTACAATCAAGAATCCCGCTTAGCAATATGGCTAACGGGCAACACTACTAGAGGCAGCTGGCAACAAAAAGCCACCAAAAACGATCTTTATTACCTAAAAGGATTAGCTTTAAATATGATGAACTACAGCGGCATTAGCGGTACAGGTGTTACTTATTCCGAAAATGGTGCCGCCATCACTTGGAAATGGAAAAACCAACCATTGTGTACAATATCTAAAGTAGCACCAGAAAGATTAAGCTTGTTCGATATCAAACAAGAAGTATACTTCGCAGACATACACTGGGACCTGTGGGCTAAAGCTGCAGCGGCCGCCCGTATCAAATACACTGAAGTTCCTAAGTTCCCAGCCGTTAATAGAGATCTTGCAATAATTATTGATAAGCAGATTACCTATCAACAAGTACAAGATGTAACCGCACAACTGAAAATTGCTGAATTAAAGTCGTTTGGTTTATTCGACATCTTTGAAAGTGAAAAACTGGGGCCAGATAAAAAGTCTTATGCGCTAAACTATACTTTCCAGTTGCAGGATCGTACTCTTACAGATTCTGAAACTGAAGACTTAATGAAAAAATTGACTGATGCTTACAAAAACAAACTTAGTGCCCTAATACGCGAATAATGCTTGCTCTAGATAACCTTAGTAAAAAAATAAACTTGCTAATAAAAAAGCAAGCTACACTTGAAGCCGAAAACAAGCGGCTAAAGACAATTATTGCCTCACACGAAGAAACAGAGAAAAAACTCACTGCTCAATTGGCTTCCCTCGATAATAATTTGGTAAGTGTGCGCATAGACAACAAAACTGAAAACGCAGAAGAAAAAGAAAACATGGTCCGTCAGCTCGATAAATTGATTCAGGAAATTGACATCATACTCAATACCCTCAATGATTAGAAAGCACTCTTACATGCAATGTCTCTTCTTAGCAGTCCTCACCTCACTGCTACTTTCTTCGTGTACACAAGAACGGCAACCTTGCATCACTCCTAAGTACGCCAGCTTACTTCTCAAAACAGTGCGACTCAATGCTACTAGCAGTGTCGTCGACACACCCATGCCAGCGGCGGTCTTTGGGGCTATCACAGATTCAGGCACAAAGGGCATCATTTTCCCGCGTAGTGCTAACTTTTCTTTGTCACTATCTCCAGTCAGTGACTCCTGCAAATGGATTTTTGCTCCAGATACCACTGCTGGCACACTGACAGATACAATTACATTTAAGTACAACCGTCAACTTGAATTTATATCCAATGCCTGTGGCTATACTTATTTTTACGGACTCAACAGCGCCACTAGTACAAACCGAAATATTGATTCTATAATCATTACCAACACCAGCGTTACAAACAATGTCAACAACAGCCATTTACAGGTATATATTCGCCCTCAGCCTTAGTTTACTTTGTCTGGGAGCACCGCCAGTATTTGCTCAATCAGACACTGCCACTAATGCTGAAGAGAAAACATCCGATCGACCCAAAAATATTGCAGGTCATCAGCTTACTATCGGCTTTGACATCGCTGCTCCTGTGCGCAACTATCTCACTAACAACAGATATAGTTATGAATTAGAAGCTAACTATTACCACAAAAACGAATATTATTGGGTTGCCGAAGGGGGCTGGGGAGGCTCTGAAGTAAATTTTAATGACCTCAAGTACAACACAACAAACTATTTCGGCAGACTAGGCTTCAACAAAAGTATATTGTATCGCGAAAGCACCCACGACTGGGACATGATGTTCATTGGCATGAGAGCTGCCCTCAGCAATGTCAACAGAGGTGATGCCACTTATACAGTCATAGACTCTGTATGGGGAAATCAACCCGGAGTCAGTGCTGGCAAAAACTTCGTAGCAGGCTGGCTAGAAATAACTACTGGCATGCGAGTAGAACTGACCAAAGGATTATTAGCAGGCTGGAACCTTCGAGGAAAATTTCTTTTGAATGGTAAATCATTCAAAGATTTAGCCCCCATCAACATTGCTGGCTTCGGAAGAGGTGATAAAAACGCAAACTTCGATTTTAATCTTTACCTATCTTATGCCATACGATGGAGCAGAAAAAATAATCCCACTACCCCAAAAAACAATTAACTAAACCCTACCACGGCATCTTTATTTGAATAGCGCTATCCCAAAAAGATAGCCTTAATCCCCACCATTTCCACACTGCCAACACAGTTAAAAATAAATTCAAAATAATCTCACTACCTTTGCGGCTTGATTTTTTATAAGTTGGGTGAGTTGTGCAATATATAAATAAATTATTTTTATAATAAGATTGCCCGGCACACTTCACTATATATAGACGCCAATAATGAATAAATATAAGGAAAATAAAGGTTTGAATATGCCTTCCATAGAGCAGGAAATGCTTGCTACGTGGAAAGAGGAAAATTGTTTCGAAAAAAGTGTTACCCAACGCAATGGTGCTGAAACTTTCGTTTTTTATGAGGGCCCACCCAGCGCCAATGGTATGCCAGGCATACACCATGTTATCTCGCGTACACTCAAAGACTTAGTATGCCGTTACAAAACCATGCAAGGTTATCAGGTCCAGCGCAAAGCTGGCTGGGATACACATGGCTTACCAGTCGAGTTGGGTGTAGAAAAAGAATTAGGCATCACTAAAGAGGACATAGGTGTAAAAATAACTGTAGAAGATTACAACCGCAAATGCCGAGAGGTGGTAATGCGCTACAAAGACAAATGGGAAGAAATTACCGAAAAAATGGGTTATTGGGTAGATATGGGCAACCCATATATTACCTTCGATAACAAATATATAGAAACACTTTGGTGGGCACTTAAGCAACTGCACCAAAAAGGTTACCTGTACAAAAGTGTAAGTATACAGCCCTATTCTCCTGCTGCTGGCACTGGTCTGAGTAGTCATGAGCTCAATCAGCCTGGCACCTACAAAGACGTAAAAGACACCACCGTTGTAGCCATGTTCTCTGCTTTGCGCAATGATCATTCTCAGTTACTATACAACCATGTAGGCACTGATGAGATTGTATCATTTATGGCATGGACAACTACCCCTTGGACACTACCCAGCAACTGCGGCCTCACCGTGGGTCCAGAAATTACTTATGCATTAGTAAAAACCTTCAACCCTTATACACATCAGCCCTGCAATGTGGTACTTGCTACCGCTTTGTTGCACAAATACTTCAAACCCGAACTACAAAATGCAGATTTCGCTGCCTACAACAACGATAATAAACAAATCCCCTGGACCATCCTTGCCGAATATAAAGGCACCCAACTGGAAGGTATCAGATACGAACAATTGCTGCCTTTTAACGGTAATACCCGCGATATTGCCGGAGGCGATCCTTGGCGAATCATCACCGGCGACTTCGTTACTACCGAAGACGGTACTGGTATAGTGCATACAGCTCCGGCTTTTGGTGCAGATGACTACAGGGTAGGCAAAAAGAACAACATCGGTATCCTCACCATGGTAGACCGCGAAGGAAAATTCAACAACTACACAGGTGAATTCAGTGGCAGATACGTAAAAAATTACAAAAATGACCCCGATTATACAGATGTTGACGTAGACATAGCTGTAAAACTAAAATTAAGTGGCCATGCCTTTAAGGTAGAAAAATACGAACACACCTACCCTCACTGCTGGCGCACAGACAAGCCGATACTCTATTATCCGCTCGATGCATGGTTTATCAAAACCACCGCTGTCAAAGACCGAATGATAGAACTCAATAAAACCATCAACTGGAAACCAAAAGCTACCGGCGAAGGTAGATTTGGAAACTGGTTGGAGAACATGGTAGACTGGAACCTCAGCCGCAGCCGCTTCTGGGGCACTCCCTTACCGGTATGGGTGAGCGAAGATGGTACCCAAACCAAATGTATAGGCGGAATAGCCGAGCTGAAAAACGAAATAGAAAAAGCCAACACACTGCTCAACATCAACCAGTTTGTGGATGATGCTACTCTCGACTTACATAAACCTTACGTAGACCAATGGATACTGGCTACAGATGACGGCAAACCCATGCGCCGCGAACCAGATCTGATAGATGTGTGGTTCGACAGCGGTGCTATGCCTTATGCTCAGCTTCACTACCCCTTCGAGCAAAATGAAAACAACGACATAAAGAAAAATTTCCCAGCCGATTTCATTGCCGAGGGCGTTGACCAGACACGTGGTTGGTTCTACACCCTGCATGCACTCAGCGTTATGCTGTTCGATAGCGTGGCATACAAAACCGTAGTAAGTAATGGTTTGGTGCTCGACAAAAACGGCAATAAAATGAGTAAACGAGTGGGTAATGTAGTAGACCCATTCATAACCATCGAGCAAAACAGTGCCGATGCTACCCGCTGGTACCTCATCACCAATGCATCACCGTGGGATAGCCTTAAGTTCGACAATGAAGGTATAAAAGAAGTCCAACGCAAATACTTTGGTACGCTTTACAATACCTATCAGTTCTTCGCACTCTACGCTAATGTCGATAATTTCACCTTCCAAGAGTTATACGTACCAATTCAAGAACGTCCCGAAATAGATAGATGGATAATTTCTAGTTTACACAGCCTCATAAAAAAAGTAACTTCCAGCCTCGACGATTACGAACCTACTCAAGCCGGTAGAGCAATGGAGTACTTCCTCGATGAGCAACTAAGCAATTGGTATGTTCGCTTGTGTCGTCGCCGTTTCTGGAAAGGAGAATATGAACATGACAAAGTATGCGCCTACCAAACGCTTTATGAGTGCCTCGAAACACTAGCCTTACTCATGGCGCCTATAGCCCCATTTTTTGCAGATTGGCTATTCCGAAACCTCAATGAGGTCACACAATATCGTTCACTTACCAGCATTCACCTAGGCGAATATCCACTAGTAAATGAGGAATTGATTGACGAGAGCCTAGAAGAAAGAATGCAAATGGCACAAGACATTTCTTCATTAGTATTATCTATAAGAAAAAAGGTTAACATAAAAGTACGCCAACCCCTCAGCCGAATACTTATACCTGTACTCAATAGCAGTATGCAGGAGCAAATTGCAAAAATTGAAGAGCTATTAAAAAATGAAGTCAACATTAAATCCGTTGAATATATCACAGAAACTGAAGGCTTTATCAACAAAAAAATAAAGCCAAACTTCAAGGCATTAGGCACTCGCATGGGCGCAAAAATGAAAAGTGTTGCTGCTGCTATTAGCAACATGACTCAGCATGAAATAAATGAACTGGAACGTCAAAATATCTTTACAATTACCATCAATGATGAGCCAATTGTCATTAGTCTTGCTGATGTTGACATTATTGCAGATGATATACCAGGATGGTCTGTTGCCAACAAGGGCAATCTCACTGTTGCGCTAGATATTACACTCACCACCCTACTCACCGAAGAAGGTATAGCAAGAGAGCTGGTAAATAGAGTACAAAAAGAAAGAAAAGACTCCGGACTTGATGTTACAGACCGAATCCTGTTAACATTAGATTCACCTGAAGAACTTAATAGCGCAATAATTAATTTTAGTAACTATATTTGCGCCGAAATTTTAGCTGATAATATTGCAATAGCACCGGTAAAAGATAATGGGACTGAAATAGAGATAAACGATGTAACATTCAAAATACTCATATCAAAAACCAACTAAGTTATGGCAGTTAATAAAAAGCAGGTAGCAAAACCAACCAAAAATACTAAATCAACCGTTGCAGCCAAAAAAGCCGCTCCTGTTAAGAAAAAAACTGCCCCTGCGCCAAAAGCCACAGCTAAAAAATCAGACGAAACTCCTACTAAAAAATCAGTAGGCAAAAAAAATACAACACCTGACAAACCCTCAGTGTCTACAAAAGCAGCACCAGCTAAGAAAGCTTCTCCTGTTAAGAAATCAGCATCAATCATTAACCAACAGACTGTGAATAAAAAGAATATAATGCCTGAAAAAAAAGTATCAAAAGCAGCTGCTGCCACTAAAGCAGCACCTGAAAAGAAAACTGCTACAGCAAAAAAAGAAATAGTAGAAACTAAAAAAGAAGCACCTACAAAAAAATCAGCTCCTGCTCCTAAAGTTGCAGCAGAACCAAAACCAGCACCTGCTCCTGCCAAAAAAGAAGCTCCTGCTAAAAAAACCGCAGTAAAAGCGCCTATCAAACAACTTCCTCCAAAACCAGTTGTGCCATTGGTTAAGCCAATGCCCACTCCTGCTGCCCGACCAACTGAGAAAAAACCTACGGTAGTTATTGCTCATCGCAAATTGGAAAATAAATCGAAACCGGGTAAAGTTGAAGACAATATCATCCCTCCTTACCAACCAGAAATTTATCGCTCAATTCTCGACGATCACCAACCAGAACCAACCTCAACTACCTACAGATATAGCGATGAAGAATTGAACGAATTCAAGCAACTCATCAACACTAGGTTAGATGCTGCTCGCAAAGAATTAAATTACCTGCAAGGCCTCATTACCCGCAAAGACGAAGCAGGTACTGAAGATACCGAAAACAGATTTATGAATATGGAAGATGGTAGCGGCGCCATGGAACGCGAGCAACTTGCACAATTAGCTAGCAGACAAATCCAGTTCATGAACCACCTCGAAAAAGCATTGGTTCGAATAGAAAACAAAACCTACGGCGTATGCAGGGTAACAGGCAAACTCATCGACAAAGCTCGTCTACGTGCAGTGCCTCACGCCACATTAAGCATAGAAGCTAAAAATACGATGTCTGGCAAATAACAAACCACACAGTATACTTACTAAAACCCACCACGGCCGCTCGCTAAGGTGGGTTTTACTTTTA
>CAMDNC010000081.1 GCA_945902755.1 Flavipsychrobacter stenotrophus | reverse complement strand
TACGTCCCATATGGGATATGTATGACGATTATGCAGCTACACACAGCATGGGTAGTTCGTTTTTGTACAAGATGTTTGTAAACTGGCTGCGCCGTTGGGATGTGGCCTCTGCCAGCAGAGTACATTATTTTATTGCCAATTCTAAGCATATTCAGCAGCGCATAGCCCGCAGTTATGGGCGAGATTCGGTGGTGATATATCCGCCTGTGCGCACGGGCAAGTTTGCGCTCAATGAGGCTGCCCGCCGGGAGTATTATATGTGCCCAGGCAGGTTTGTGCCCTACAAAAAAATAGATATGGTCATTCGTGCTTTTCAGCAAATGCCCCATAAGCGGCTGGTGCTGATAGGCGAGGGTTGGGGAGCAGCAGGGTTTGACCAGTTGCTGAAAGGACACCCCAATATAGAGTGGCTAGGCTACAGGACAGATGAAGAAGTGATACGCTATATGCAAGAAGCAAAAGCCTGCATTTTTGCAGCCAAAGAAGATTTTGGTATCATGTGTGTAGAGGCGCAGGCATGTGGCACCCCCGTACTGGCACTAGATTATGGTGGCTACCGAGAAACTGTGGTAGATGGCAAAACTGGTTATCTGTTTGCTGAGCAAACTGAAGCAGCAGTAATAGCGGCTGTGGAAAAAATGGAGCAGCAACCGCTCACAGATCATGCGACTATCAGGCAGCATGCACTTAGTTTTTCAGATGAGCGATTCAGGACAGAGTTTTCGGACTTTGTGCAAAAAGCTATGCAGCAACATTCTTCTTGAGTTACCTTTACGAAATCAAAACTATCTATCTATGGCTTTACTAGGTAAGTTGGGTCGATATACCAATTTCGGACTACTCATTATGCGTATAGGTCTGGGTGCTATGCTCATTTTGCATGGCAAGGACAAATTAATGGGTGGTCCGGACGTATGGACAGAGCTGGGTCATGCTATGGGCAAGTTGCATATCCATTTTCTTCCTGCATTTTGGGGATTTATGTGCGCTATTACTGAGACTATAGGTGGTTTGTTTTGTATGTTAGGTTTGTGGTTCAGACCAGTATGTTTGTTGTTGGTCATCAACTTTATTGTCGCTACTATTTTTCATTACACTACCTTGTCTAAAATAGGCGATGCATCACATGCCATAGAACTTGCCTGCACATTTTTTGGGCTGATGTTTCTGGGTGCAGGGGTGTATTCGGTAGATAAGAGTTAAGTAATAGCTAATAATGTGGGTGGATTAACGATATATGATGATATGTTATTTCATTTGGCATTTGCTCAGGGGAAGACTAAATTTGTGGAGTAATCATTTTTAAAGAAGCGCTTATGAAGTTTACGTTTTACGGTCATTCCTGTTTTGTAGTAGAGACTGGTGGTAAAAAGTTGCTATTCGACCCGTTTATAAACGGAAACGAACTGGCTGCAGGTGTAGTAGATGCAGATAATATAGAAGCCGACTATATATTGGTATCGCATGGTCATGGCGACCATGTAGCGGACTTGGTATCTATAGCTCAACGCACAGGAGCACTAGTGATAGGGGCATATGAGGTAGTGGGATGGGCTGAAAAAAATGGTATCAATAATGTACATCCTATGAACTTTGGGTCTGCTCACTTTCCTTTTGGTAAGTTGCATTTTTTGCCTGCTGCGCATAGCAGCACTATGCCCGATGGTACCTATGGTGGCAATCCGGGTGGCTTTTTGGTGCATGGAGCAGAGGGTAACTTTTACTACAGTGGCGATACGTGCCTTACAATGGATATGCAACTGCTGCCTAGGTATGCCAAACTTGATTTTGCGATACTGCCCATAGGTGGCAACTTTACGATGGATGCCGATGATGCGGTTATAGCTTCGGAGTTTATACAATGTAACAAAATAATAGGTGTTCATTTTGATACATTTGGGTATATCAAAATAGACCATGAGTTGGTTAAAGAAAAATTCAATACTGCCGGGAAAGAATTAATATTGCTGGGTATAGGTGAAAGTATAGAATTGTAAATATATTTAATAGTTTCAAATAAATAATAAAAGCCCCATTAGGGGTTGCGGAATATGGCTAAAGTAATAGCAATAGCGAATCAGAAGGGTGGAGTGGGCAAAACCACTACTGCTATTAACCTTGCAGCAAGTTTGGCTGTACTGGAATACAAAACCCTGCTTGTAGATGCCGATCCGCAGGCGAATAGCACAACTGGCAACGGATTTGACCTAAAGAACATACAGATAAGCCTGTATGACTGTATGGTCAATGAATCGCCGGCAAGACAGGTGATACTGGAAACAGATACACCCAATCTTAGCTTGCTACCTAGTCACCTGGATCTGGTAGGTGCCGAAATAGAGCTCATCAATCAGCCGAACAGAGAGCACGTAATGCGTAAATCGCTGGAGGCGGTGACTGAAGACTATGATTTTATCATCATAGATTGCTCTCCATCGTTGGGGCTCATTACTGTCAATGCGCTCACTGCTGCCGATAGTGTAGTGATACCTGTACAGTGCGAGTACTTTGCATTGGAGGGGTTGGGTAAACTGCTCAATACCATCAAGATAGTGCAGACCCGCATCAACTCTAGGTTGAAGATAGAAGGTATATTGATGACCATGTACGATGGTAGGTTGCGCCTATCTAACCAAGTAGTAGAAGAAATTAAAAATCACTTTGGCGACTTGGTATTCAATACCATACTTCACCGCAACACCCGCTTGGGCGAAGCTCCTAGTTTTGGTATGCCTGCATTGCTCTACGATGCCGAAAGTACTGGAGCTGTCAATTATCTGAACTTGGCGAAGGAGATACTGCAGAAAAATAACATGACCAAGATTAAAAACGAAGACAAACAGTTTGAAGCCGAATAGTATGCTACTCAGACGGTTACTAGATGGCCTCAATACTTATTCACCCATCACTTTCGATTCACTATTTTTAAGACTATCGACTAAAGATGTCGCAGATAAATAAAAAACAAGGGTTAGGCAAAGGTATCAGGGCACTGCTCGATACCATTGATGATGAGGTGAATGCACCACGCGAAGGAGTGCCAGCAGTATCGGGGCAAAACGCCAACAGCATAGCACGCATACCGCTGGACCAAATAATAGTGAACCCCAAGCAGCCCCGCAGAGATTTTGAACCGCAAGCGCTGCAAGAGCTCGCAGAGAGTATCAAGTTGCACGATGTTATTCAGCCAGTAACAGTTATAAAAGTAGGCAATACTACTTACCAGCTTATAAGCGGTGAGCGCAGGTTGCGTGCGTCTAAGATGGCTGGCCTCATTGATATACCTGCTTATATACGCACAGCAGACAGCCAAGGAATACTGGAAATGGCGCTGCTGGAAAACCTGCAACGCGAAGACCTGAATGCAATAGAAATAGCTCTCAGTTACAGGCAACTCATGGATGAATGCGGACTGACCCAAGAGCAGGTGTCAGAAAGAATGAAAAAAGAACGCAGCACTGTAGCCAACTACCTGCGTCTGCTGAGGCTACCCCCAGATGTGCAGAAAGCTGTACGTGACAGCTTGCTGACGATGGGCCATGCAAGGGCCATTATAGGTCTGGAGCATGTAGAGCAACAGTTGTATGTGTTCAGAGAAACAATGCAAAAAGGGCTATCTGTAAGGCAGGTAGAACAAATGGTGAAGGATATGAGTGTGGAACTGGCACCGTCTGCACCCAAACCAGCACCTGCCAAACTACCTATAGCCTATAAACGTATAGAAGACAGTATGGCTTCGCACTTCTCAACAAAGGTGAAGCTAGACCGTAAAAAAAGCGGCAAGGGCAACATACTTATAGAGTTTTACAATGACGAGGATCTGGAACGCATAATGGCTAAAATAAACCTATGACCATGAATATAGCACTCATTGGTTATGGTAAAATGGGAAAAGCCATAGAGCAGGTAGCTGTAAACAAAGGGCATAAAATAGTAGCGATCTTCAACACAGCGAATTGCAATGAGCTAGAGGCGGGTAAGCTGAATAATGCTGATGTAGCGATAGAATTCACCAATCCGGAAGCTGCACCAAAAAACATAGAAGATTGCATAAATGCAGGTGTGGCTGTAGTGTGTGGTACTACCGGATGGAATGTACATGCACAGTACATTAATGATTTGGCTAGGGCTAGGAACGTAGGGCTGCTATGTGCGTCCAATTTTAGTATTGGGGTTAATATATTTTTTGAAATCAATAAACAACTTGCCGCCCTGATGAATGGTCGGAGTGACTACAACGTAGGAGTAAGCGAAACCCACCACGTACACAAAAAAGACAAACCCGGAGGAACAGCTATTACGATAGCCGAGCAAATAATAGCCAACAATAACCTGAAAACTAACTGGGTGTTAGACGGCACTTCGGCACAGAATGTAGTACCTATAACTGCTAATAGAGTAGGCGAGGTGCCAGGTATACATACGGTCACCTATTCATCGGTAATAGACGACATAGAAATTACTCATACCGCACATAATAGAATGGGGTTTGCAAGTGGGGCTGTGTTGGCCGCTGAGTTTATGTTTGGCAAATCTGGTATTTATACCATGAGGGATGTATTAGGGCTATAGGTTTTGGTGCAACATTCGTACATTTGATTATAAACGATAGCTGATGTCTTATTTAAAGTTGGGTTGGAAAATGCTATCTAGTATAGTCATTTTGGGAGTAGCTTCTTGCAACGAGCCAAGAATCATAGAAATGGAGGAGGTACACAAATATGAAGATGGTATCCCAGCTATCATTCCCTCTGCTGCCAGCGTGCAAACAAGGATAGAGAAAAATTTAGACCTGAAATTGATAGTAGGTGCACCAGATTTTTATGAAGCATCGCCTTCCGAAATGCACCAAGCCGCTATCAGAGCTGGACAATTGGCCTTGGCTACCTTTGGTAAAGATATAGAAAAAGGGGTACTGATCATCACTAAGGATCTGAAAAATCATCCTGAAAATCCTGCCGATGGAATCGTTACAGACATGAAAATAGATAGTTTAAAAGCCGAGCTAACAGCTAAATAAAAGCTATTCTCTTCGTTCAAATAATGATTATTGCTTTCGTATAGCTGTGTAAATTATATGAAAGCCTGATTTCATTGTATGCGAAAATTTGAATTGAATTGATTAAATTTGCATTATTATTGTTGTTTTAATACAGTATGCTATCAATGCTATCCCGATTGCTCTCAGAGCAACCGGTTATAATAATTTTTTAAAATAAAATCTGAACATGAGAAAATGTGTTTACTTGTCTGGCTTACTGCTAGTGTGTTTTAGCTTTTTTACCAATACTGCAAGTGCTCAGGCGCCTGTAGTTACTACTGAGCCTTCCGGCGATACAGTGTGTACCGGTAGTACTGTAATGATGCGTGTAGCTGCTACTGGTACTGCACCTATTACTTTTATGTGGGAATACTCGGCAGATGGTGGTGTGATGTGGGATACGGTAGTAAACGGTGCGACCTATAGTGGTGCCAGCAATGATACACTGAACATTCTTACTAATACAGCACTAAACGGTATGCATTACCGTTGTTTGTTGTTTAACGCTGATGGTTCTGATACTACTATGAGTGCGGCTCTGGGTGTGGATACTGCTTTTGCTGGTGTTATATCAGGTCCAGCAAGAATGTGTGTAGGTAGTACTGCAACATTTATGAGCTCAGTAATGGGCGGAATGTGGAGCAACGTAGACCTTATGGTAGATACCACTTCGCCTACTGGTGTAGTAGAAGCACGTGCTTTTGGTGGTGATACCATCAAGTATACTATCATGAACACATGCGGTACAACTACTGCTACAGCTACTCTCAGAGTAGATACTGCAGTTACAAGTCAGCCAATCACTGGTCCTACCCACGTATGTGTAGGTAATACTATAGCTCTGAACAATGTGAATGTAGTAGGCGCTGGTGTGTGGTCTGTAGGTGTTACTGGTCGCTCTACAATATCGGTTGCTGGCATGTTAACAGGTGTGGCAGCTGGTGCAGACACAGTAGTTTACAATTTTACAAATGCTTGTAGCGCTGTAAGTTCTTCAATAATCATTGATGTTGAGTCTGTATTGCCAGCTGGTACTATTTCAGGCGCTACAGCTGTATGTTCAGGTTCATGGACTACCCTTACTTCTTCAGTTTCTGGTGGAGTGTGGATCAGCAGTTCTACACCCGTTGCTGTTGTTAGCGCTGTTGGTAATGTCACAGGTATTGCTCAGGGTAGTGCGCTGATCTCTTATTATCGTTCTAATAGCTGTGGTGCTAGCTTTGCTACACACAGTATGGATGTACAGGTTCCTGCTGGTGCTATATCTAGCAACGACAGTGTAGGAATAGATTCCTTCTTAGTTCTTACCAACCCTACTCCAGGTGGTACCTGGTCTACTGCTGATGCATCTATTGCAAACATAGTAGGAGCAGACACGGTGCGCGGTGTAGACACAGGCGTTACCACTATCACTTATGCAGTTACTAATGCTTGCGGTACTAGTGCTTCTACTATCACGATGAATGTAGGTCCGTTGCCTGATGCGGGTACAATATCTGGTGCAGATACAGTATGTGTAGGTGCCTCTATTACACTTACTGCGTCTATGTCTGGTGGAGTATGGACTAATAAACATGATACATTATCTTCAGTTTCTTCTTCAGGAGTGGTTACTGGTATTGAGTCTGGAAGAGATACCATCTATTACACAGTTACTACTGCATTTGGTAGCAAAAGGATATTGAAGCGTATATTCGTCAATCAACCTCCAGTAATAACTATCACAGGTCCTGCTACCGTAGCATTTGCAGGTGGTTATTTCTTGGTTGGCATACCTGGTGGTGGTACTTGGTCTACAAATAATCCAGGAATGACTGCGTTCACGTCAGTTTCTAACTATGTTGATGCTGGTGTTTTCAAAAGTTTTTGGAATTTTGTAGTGCTTGATACAGGTTCTGCACGTGTGACATACAATGCAACTAACGGTTGTGGTTCTTCATCTAAATTCTTTGATGTGAATTTGCCAGGCAATGTATCGGGTGTTGCTGATGTAAAAAGTGCGAATGGTAAATTGAGTGTTTATCCTAATCCTAGTCAAGGTGCATTAACACTGAACATCGCTACTACTGCAACTGAGCAGGTAGTGGTGACTGTAGCTAACGTAGCTGGTCAGGTAGTGAAAACTTTCAAAATAGCCTCCAACACAGCTACTAATGTCGTACTGGATCAGCCAGCTGGTGTGTATATGCTTAGTGCTACTACCTCCGATGGCATTAGACATACTACATCAGTGAGTATAGCTCATTAATTGTTGTAATCCTCAAAAATAATACTTGTAACCGGCAACCATTTTGGTTGCCGGTTTTTTTGTTATATGACATAGGTTGTAAATCTCATTTACCTTTAATACATTTGTTGCTATTGCAAATCATATATAGTGAGCAAAAATAAATTCAAACAGGCTAGTCCTGTTGCACCTACTGCAAAGCAAGACCCTATAACGCCAGATAAAGGTTTTGCGATACCCTATCCTCAATTACTGTTGGTGGCGGCAGTGGTACTAGTATATTTTCCTGTTTTTTCATTCGGATACACTGAACTTGATGATACTATTTTCATCAGGGAGTTTAGAGCTTTCAATGAAGATTTGAATAATATTTTTCTAGCTTTTGGTCGTGGGTTATTTGATGCGGTAAAGGATCCTTATTATCGCCCATTATTTTCAGATATGATGATACTCAATTACCGCCTTAGTGGCGATATGCCAGGTGGATATCATTTTGTAAATGTGGTATTGCACGTAGTATCAGTGTTGCTATTGTACAGGTTGTTTACAAAATTGGGTATTAAGGCAATTCATTGTTTTTTGCTATCGCTTCTATTTGCGGTGCACCCAGTTTTATCACAGGCAGTGGCATGGATACCAGGCCGAAATGATACCCTGTTGGCTGTATTTGTGCTGTTATTTTTTTTAAACAGTATTGCTTACACATCTACCGGAAAAATAAATAATCTGCTTTTGTTAGCGTTGTTTCTATTATTAGCATATTTCACCAAAGAAACAGCTGTTTTTGCAGCACCTGCTGCTTTTGCATTGTTGGTATTGTATAAAGACACGAAAATACTAGACCGTAACATGTATCCACAATATGCCGTTTGGGTGTTGTGTTTTGGGGTCTGGTATATTGCTCGTTCGGCTGCCACTATTCAGACTTCAGGCATAGGTTCTGCACAGGCATTTACTGATGTACTACATCGGTTGCCAGTAGTGCTGCAATACCTAGGTAAGATAGTGCTACCATTTAACTTGAGTGTGTTTCCAACCCAGCAAGATACAGTTATGTACTTTGGGATAATGGCTCACATTACATTGGTAGCATTAGTTTTGCTGAATAAAAAAGCTAATAAAAAAGCAATAATAGGCGCGGGAGCGACTTTTTTACTTTTTCTGATGCCGGCCTTGCTGGTGCCAGATGACCTTAACAGGCAAACTTTTGAGCATAGGCTATATTTGCCTATCATAGGTATTTTACTCATTTTGCCACATACCTTACTTTTTAACTCTGCACGCACAGATAAGCAGATAACCGCAATAGTGGTGGCAATTTGTATACTATTTGCAGGCATCAATTACAGACATCAACGCAATTTTGAAAGTCCTGTTGCTTTTTGGTCGCAGGCGGCTGCTACCTCTCCCAATTCTGCCTATGCATTAATGATGCTGGCTGCACGGCTAGACAAAAATGAAGTAAAACGATCTGAGCAGATGTTTCGTCAGGCCTATGCCCTCAATCCTAAAGAAAAATACCTCAATTTTTACATAGCAGAAATGTTGCAACGTAAAGATTCTGTGTTGGCTTCAGAACAATATTTGCTATTAGAGAAAAAAATATCAGATTATATTCAGTGTGATTTTTATCTGGCTAGAGTAGCAATGGAAAAGCGCGACCCCAGCGGCGCTATTACACATTTGCAGCGGTACCTGAACCGTGATAAGTACAACCCAATGGCAAATAACAATTTGTTGTTGTTATTTGTGGAAACGAATCAGGTTGATAAAGCTAAACAGCAAGCACAACAAATGATAAGGCTAGGTATGGAAGTACCTATTAACATCAGACGGCAGTTTGGGATTTAGCATCTATTTCAGATAACGATCATAAATAACAATCCCGGCCATGAATACTCATGCCGGGATAGCTAGGTAATAGTGTATTGGTGGTGTTTTATCCGTTTCTCAGTATTTCATGTCCTAGCTTGTCACGCTTGGTTTGCAAGTAGAACTCGTTGAATTCGTTGGGTACTATTTCTATCGGCACGTTCTCTACTATTTCTAGCCCGTAGCCTAGCATACCAGCTCGTTTGCGGGGGTTGTTGCTGATGAGTTTCATTTTAGATATTCCCAAGTAACGTAGAATCTGAGCGCCCACGCCATAGTCGCGCTGGTCATTTTTGAAACCTAGGGCCAAGTTAGCTTCTACGGTGTCTTTTCCTTCTTCTTGTAGTTTGTAGGCTTTCAATTTGTTCATAAGCCCTATACCTCTGCCTTCTTGATTCATATATAGCACCACACCTTTGCCAGCGGTTTCTATCATTTGCATGGCTGCCTCCAGTTGTTCGCCACAGTCGCATCTTAATGAATGCAGAATATCGCCCGTAAAGCAGGAGCTGTGTACGCGTACCAGCACCGGTTCGTCTTTTTCCCATTCGCCTTTTACTACTGCCATGTGGGTTTCGCCAGTATTCGTTTGTTTGAAGGCTATGAGGTCAAAGTTGCCCACTTTGGTGGGCATTTTCACCCGTACTTCTTCCTTTATCAGCGTTTCTTTTTGTAACCTGTATGATATCAAGTCCTTAATTGAAATGATTTTCAGGTCAAATTTTTTGGCTATTTCCAGTAGTTGTGGCATTCTGGCCATAGTGCCATCATCGTTCATTATTTCTACCAGTACACCTGCTGGTTCCATGCCAGCTAGTCTTGCCAAGTCTACCGTAGCCTCTGTATGACCAGTACGGCGTAGTACCCCTTCAGATCTTGCCCTAAGTGGGAATATGTGACCCGGTCTACCCAAGTCTTCAGGTTTGGTGTTGGGGTTAATGAGCGCTTGTACGGTTTTTGCACGGTCTTGTGCAGAAATGCCTGTGGTGCAGCCATCGCCTATCAGGTCTACCGACACTGTAAATGGTGTTTGATGCAGCACCGTATTGTTTTCCACCATCAGATTCAGACGCAAATCGTCACAGCGTTCCTCTGTAATGGGTGCACAAATCAATCCCCTGCCATATTTCGACATGAAATTGATTATTTCGGGCGTTACATTGCGAGCCGCAGTTACAAAGTCACCTTCATTCTCTCTGTCTTCATCATCTACCACTATCAGCAACTTTCCTTGTCTAAGGTCTTCCAGTGCCGCTTCTATTGTATCCAGCATATATGTGTTTCCCCGCTCCATAGCAGGAACTTTATTTGAAAATACAAAGGTACAATCTATTATTCAGTTCATTATCAGTCATCAATGGTGCAATGCATAACATTTCAACATGTGCAGATAGTGCATTGTTATTATTGCACCTCCTTCTTTGTTGACACAAATCATCTCTTTGGTTTTGTTGCTGTACTAATCAGTGGTTAATTTTTTTGACTTCACTATATTAATTCAATGTCTGTTGTTTGTCAATAACAAATTAGTTGCTATTTCTCAATACTGTTTTATTTACTTTTGGGTAGTTCATATGTTTTAGCAATTCATACACAGTTTAGCTACCTACATTTGTGCCTACTGATACACAATTTTCTTAATTTTTTACAAAACACAAAAACAACGGCTTCGGTCGTACTATATGCACTCTTTCAGGTTTAGATCTTCTCCTTTTTTGGTAGTTTCAGTAATATTTGTCGTAATTATTAGTTCGTGTAATCGTCGGGGTACTAAGCCAGGTCCATCTGGTTTTGTCGACGAATCTTTTTCTGAGCAGCTAAGCACGGTTTTAAGTCCTGTTGATACTGAATCAGTTGGTAGCAAGTCTTGGTCTTTATCGCAAGATCTGAGGTTAGTGTATCAGATGGATGAGTATCAACCTATATGGGTACGCGAAAATTATTCATCTAACGATGCTGCCGATAGGCTGATAACAGAGCTAGAAGACATGCAGTGGGATGGTGCTAATATCGACAATTACAACCTCAATCGCATAAAAGACCTCAAGATCAAACTAGACACTACTAAAAAGAATATAGTAGCAGATGCAATTGCTTTCGATACGGCTCTTACAAACTGTTACTTGTCGGCAGCAAGGTTTTTGTTGTATGGCGAGGTCCTACCGCGCAAGGTAGACTCACTATGGCACCACAAAAACGATACTACCTGGAATGCGCCCGATTTGCTGGTATATGGCGACGATGGTGGTTATCCGTCACTGAGCGATTTCAGAAGTCAGTTGCCTGCTTATGAGCTGCTGCGCACAGCCTACAGGCATTATACATCATTACAAACCGATAGCTCTTACCTCAATGCAGTGTTCAATCTGCAGCAGCCAGAACAGTCAGATAGTGTGCTATGGCTCAGTATTAGTTATGTAATACAGACGGAGCAGCCATGGCTGGATGTAACACCCAACGACAGCATGTCTGTACGCACTCAGCTCATAAGGGCGTTCCAAACATTTAAGTCGCTGAGAGTTACAGGCAAATTGGACAGTACTACTATGGCTGAACTGGCTACTCAGCCCGATGTTTCGGCAAAAAGGATACGTGCCAATATGGAGCGCATACGGTGGATGCAACGCACCACTGGCGATACTTATATCGTTGTCAACATACCTTTTATGGAGTTGTATTTTCGTAAAGAAGGTCAACTGGTGATGAACAAGAGGGTAGTAGTGGGCAAAAAAGCCCGTCAAACACCTTCTTTGTTTGCCAATATGACCAACATAGTTATCAATCCACCATGGGGTGTGCCACCTACCATACTAAAAAACGATGTGCTGCCAGGTATACAGCGTAGTGGCAACCAGTATTTGGCTAAAAAAGGAATAAAAGTGTATGATAGTAAGGGCAAGCAGGTGAATGTCAATTCCATCAATTCTAAAAACTACAAGAGATACACTTATCGCCAAGCGCCTGGCAATGATAACTCGCTAGGGTATGTAAAGTTTAATATGCCCAACAAATGGGATATTTATTTGCACGACACACCTCACCGCGAAGATTTTGAAAAACGCGACCGTGCACTGAGCTCAGGGTGTGTGCGGGTACACAACCCTCAAGAGATGGCATTGTACATACTATCCGGATTGGAAGAAAAAACCAAGTACACACAAGGGCGACTGGACACCATCATCAAAACACACAAAACTCGGTCAGAATCATTGAGTAATAAAATACCGGTTTTCATTACTTATCTTACAGTATTTGAAGATACATCGGGTAATCATATCCGTTTTGGAAGAGACATATACGGTAGAGATGAAAAATTGTTGGCTGCAATGAACTGAAAAGAATGATAGTTTCATTTCCGTAACGACAGTTGGAAATGTAACTGCACTTACAATGAGGTCCATACCACCTTTCCTGTTAATTACTTGTTAAGTTGATGATTGTTTATTACCTTTACCCATCTACACAGTCATTCTAAAGGATATATACAGTCAATTATAGATTTTCGTTTCAACAAGGGGTAAATAGGTTCTTTTTTGTCTAAATTAGGACCGAAATGAAAGAAAGAGCGTTGTAAAAGACGCTCTTTTATTTTTTATTAATGTGTCATTACTATTCCTGTTCAGTATATTTGTATAGCACTGTTTAGTGATAGTTTTCTCTCTTACTCTCCTATTATATGGCATCTCCTCAACAGGTTTTAGATACGATGTTGGCTGAAGACCATTTCAGTCGCTGGATTGGCATTATTATTGATGAACATAGCGTAGGTTATTGCCGTTTGAAGTTTACGGTGCGTCAGGAAATGCTCAATGGTTTTGGTATAGCGCATGGTGGCATCTTGTTTTCTGTTGCAGATAGTGCATTTGCTTTTGCTTGTAACTCACGCGGATTACTATCTGTAGCGCTAGACGCAAATATCAGTTTTGTGAAATCTGCAATCGAAGGAGATATACTCACAGTGGAAGCTAAAGAGCTACATTCAGGAAACAAAACAGGCTTCTATGACGTATGTATAACTAATGAGCACAATGAAACAATAGCACTATTCAGAGGCACAGCATACAATACAGGCAAGCAAGTTTGTAAAGAATAGTTTTTTTAATTTAAACTGTATTTTATTTCAGTACATTTGTTAGACAAATATCGGATTTTGTGATAAAAAAAATAATCTTCGCTGTTCTAATTCTTGCAGCAATAGGTGTAGGTACAGGCATTTATATGTGGAACAAGCCTCACCAGAAGGTCGAGGACCAGACCGCCATAATGGTAACGGCCACTAAGCTGGCTGCCGACTATGCTGCCAACGAAAAAGCCGCCGACTCTACCTACCTTAATAAAGCCATTCAGGTGAAGGGTACTGTAAAAGAAACGGAAACTAATGCCGATGGTGGCCTGATGGTGATATTGCAAACAGAAGATGCCATGATAGACATACAATGTACCATGCGCGACAAAGGTGTGCAGGTAACTAAAAGCACCGAGTTGTCATTGGTAGGTTTTTGTTCGGGGAGTGGTATCACTGGTGTGTCGCTCACCGATTGTGTTATGAAAAAATAATAGTACAAACTCATACAAAGCATAGAAAATGAAAAAACTGATTTTGATGGCCGGATTGGCAATGGTGGTAGCGGGTTGCTACAACGATAAGTACGAAGAGCTGTATCCTGCTGTGGGTACTGTAACCTGCGATACTACAAATGTTACTTACATTACAGACATCAAACCCATATTCACTGCTAAGTGCAATAGTGCTGGCTGCCACGATGCAGGTACTATGGCGTCGGGCTACAACTTTACTACCCATGCTGGCACACAGCCTGCCGCGCTTAATGGACGCATAGTAGGTTGTATCAATTGGGCTTCTGGCTTTAGCCCAATGCCTAAGGGTGCTCCCAAACTATCTGATTGCGAAATCAAAAAAATTACCCGCTGGGTAAATCAGGGTGCGCTCGATAATTAGTCACATCAACGATTCAAAAAATATTTCAACAACACAAAAAGTATACACAATGAAAAAAATAGTTCTTACAGTAGCCCTACTGTCCCTGGGTACTACTGCGCTTTTTGCACAAAAATATATGACCCGCACAGCTAGGGTCACTTTCAATGCTACTGCCGATGGTTCGCCTGAGAAGATTGAGGCCATCAACAACGAAGCAGCAAATATACTAGATGGTAAAACTGGAGATGTTGTTTTTCAGATGCCCATCAAGAGTTTTAAGTTTGAGCGTGCGCTGATGCAAGAGCACTTCAACGAAAACTATATGGAAAGCGATAAATACCCTAAGGCTGAGTTTAAGGGTGCTTTTACCGATATGTCAGGTATAGACTTAAATAAAGATGGTACTTATGACTCCAAAGTTACAGGCAAATTGACCATACACGGTGTGACCAACGAAGTAACTGTGCCTGGTGCAGTGCAAGTGAAGGGGGGCAATGTGATGCTAAAAGCAAAATTTGTGGTGAAACTTGCCGACTATAAGGTAGCAGTGCCCGGCGTAGTGGCAGATAAAGTAGCCAAAGAGGCGAGAATAACCATAGAAAGCACTCTGACTCAGAAGTAGTACATCAAATAATATAATAGACTAATCACATACTATGCGCAAAATTTTATTGCTTTCCATTTCGTTGTTCAGCATGGCTTATAGTGGCTACGCACAGCAAGATGACCTAATGAAAATGCTGGACAATGAGCCGGAGAATAAGAAAAAAGAACCTGTAACGTCTACCTTCAAGGCTACTCGTATCATCAATAGTAGCAGTGTGGAGAATCTGGCTCATGGAGTACTAGATTTCCGCATCTTGCATCGTTTTGGCAGAATCAGCGATGGGTTAGATAACTCTTTCGGTTTCGATAATGCTACTACCCGTATAGGGCTCGATTATGGGGTCACTAACTGGTTGATGATAGGTCTGGGGCACAACACCCTACAGAAAATCAATGATGGTTTTGTGAAGGTGCGCCTGAAGCAGCAATACAAAAATGGTTTTCCTATTACTATATCTTACTTTGCGGGTATGGGCAGAGTGGGCGACAAGGCCCCTACATTGCCAGCAGGTCAGGAGTATTTTTATTCTCACCGCTTGTCTTATGCACATCAATTGTTGCTGGCGCGCAAGTTCAGTAATAAGTTGTCGCTACAGCTGATGCCTACTATAGTGCATCAAAATCTGGTAGATAGTGCCAAAAGCTCCAATACTACCTTAGCCTTGGGTGCAGGTGGCAGGCTGAAGGTGAGCAAACGTATTGCCATCACTGCCGAGTATTATTACCGTATCA
>CAMDNC010000080.1 GCA_945902755.1 Flavipsychrobacter stenotrophus | reverse complement strand
TGGTATTGATGGAAGTATTGATTGTACCGGGTGTGTGCTCGTATAGTTTTCTGCCCAACATATCTGTTATAGTGATGTGCTGTATACGTTCGCCGCCTGATACTTTTAGTTCGCCAGATGAAACTGGATTAGGAAACAAAGTAAAGCCTTTGTTGAGTGAAGCTGAAAACCTAACAGAGGTAGGCTCGCAACCAGATATAGGCACATACTTAGCTAAGAAGAAACTGGAATTTACATTATAGTAAGTGCCCAGTGTGTCAGTACCAAGTATGAGTGGAGTAATACCTAAGTAATCGCCAGCAATGTATATATTTCCAAAATCGTTGACACGAACAGTAGAATTATTGTCGCCGCCTGAGCGAAGTGTGGCATAGTCAAGCAAACCGCCCATGGCGTTGTAACATGCTATGAACATAGGGTCGGTGCTGCTTTGTGGAGCGGGGAGAATAAGAGATGTATCTAGAAAAATACCATTGCCGTAGGAGCTATCTAGCCCACCGCTTACCCATACATTATTGCAGGGGTCTATGTCTATAGACCATATAGCATGTTTGAGTACTGTAGATGGAGTGGTTTGTGTGAAAGCATGCGCGTTAATAACATTACCACTATTGTCATATTTCACCAAAAAAGGAGTGTTGGCATTGTCATTGAGCGTGTAGCTACCAAAAACAACCCTATCATCGGCCAGCACACCACCTATGTATATATCATTGACAGTATCGGCAGCAATACTCATAGCTCGTGCATCACCCGTACATTGGCGCGCCCACTGCACATTGCCATCGGTACCCATCTGTACCAGATAAGTATTGAAACGGTGACTAGTGGTAGCTGGCAGTGAAGCCGAAAAAGAGAGGGTTGTATTGCCAAAAACAATGGATGAAGAGCTGAATTCGCCGGTAATGTATAATTTGTTGTTATTGCTCACTGCAATACCTGAAACTCGGTCGTAACCGTTTCCACCAAATTTTTTTGCCCATGCTATAGCACCTGCTGGGCTGTAACGGCATAAATAGATATCTTCGTATCCACTGTTAGAAAGAGCGTAACTGCCTACAGAAAGAGAAGCATCGCTGTAGGTAGCAGCCAGATAGCAATTACCTGCTGCATCTGTAGCAATACTGCCACAAGCCTGATTTTCAGGTGCATTAGATAGGCTGCCAGCATTGGTTTTCCACAATAAGTTGCCGTCTTTATCGAACTTGATGAGAAAACAAGTGTTAGATGCAGTTGCGGAAGTACGCATAAGCAATTGACTACCAAAGCGTACACTATCGCCTAAGAAATGACCATAGACAAATAGGTTGTCGTTGTTATCTGTAGCAATAGCTATGGGCATTACATTGCCGTTGGTGCTGCCTCTGGACCAAATAACGTTACCGGCATAGTCGTACTTAGCTATGATGGTTTGATTTTTGTAGATAGCAGCATGATAGTTGTTTGCACCTAGTGTCAGTGAGTCGTTGGTATGACTGAAAGCTGTGTACACATTGCCTTGTTTGTCTGTAACCAAGGGCCAACTTTCGGTGCTAGAAGTAATGGAATAGGGTCTGTTATTAGTGGCTGTACGTGCCCACTCCCAACTTTGTGCTGTTGCAGTACCCGATAGTACTAAACAGTATAAAAAAGTAAGTATTGTAAGGGCTTGTTTCATTGTTTTTTTTATTACGCTGTTGCCGAAATTCAGTTGGTTAGTATTATATGAATCGGTTTTCTGACAACAGTAAAGTAACTACCCACAAATATTATGCCAAAATTCAATATTGCTCTTAAAAAGATTGAAAATGAGCTATTTTCCGTACACAAAAATATTAGTTACTAATGGGGAGGAGCCAATGAAGGTCTAACCCATCCGCTATTTCTTTGACCCGCTCCGCTGACAAGGGAGCAATAAATGGTACGCGCGCTATAATTGGTACATTGGTGTAGCTCGTGATAAATGATTCGGAAGAGGTATCTGTATCGCCACTCATCACGATACCCAAAATTGGGATGTTGCGGTTTTTGAGGGTTTCAATGGCAGTGAGGGTGTGATTGATACTGCCCAGATAGTTTTGGGATACGAGTATGACGGGTAACTGGTAATGAGTAACAAAATCGGCCATAGTGGCTGTATCGGTCATCGGGGACAACACGCCGCCTGCAGTTTCAACCAGTAGCGGGGCATTGGTAATAGGCCAAGAAAACTCCTGAAAGTCTATTGTAACCCCCTCAATAGCGGCTGCAGTATGCGGCGAAGCAGGTGTGCGGAGCAATACTGCCTCGGGATGTACACGAGCGTCACCATCAGCTATCAAAGATTGCACCGTTATCATATCTCTGTCTTCGATTCCAGCTTGTACGGGCTTCCAATAATGTGCTCGAAGCGCCTCTGTGAGTACCGCAGAAACAATGGTTTTGCCTATGCCTGTGTGTATGCCTACAATGGCTATGGTGTTATTGTTATTGTTCTTGTTCATATTTTAGAATAGTGCTGATGAGCAAGTCTATGTCTTGAGTAGTGTTGGTGATGTGGAGGCAAATTCGAATCCGCTCACTGCCTATTGGTACAGTGGGGTGCAGAATAGGGTAGACTAGCAAACCTGACTGTCGTAATGCTGCTGCTAACTGTCTTGTTTTTTCGTTGCCACCTGTGCGCAATACTTGAATAGGGCTATTATTGGGTACGCAACCCGTTATGCCGTGTTCAGCGACCTGTATGCCGAAATAGGCTATCAACTGGTGTAAAGGAGCATTAGTGAAATGTGGTGCTGCTAAGTATTGGTACACATCGTTGATGGTTGCAATGGCGTGTGGGGGTAGTGCGGTAGTGTAGATGAAGGAGCGTGCAAAGTTGATAAGGTAGTGTCTCAGCAGAGTGCTACCCACTACCGCAGCACCATGGCAGCCCAGTGCCTTGCCAAAGGTGTGCACCCGAGCATATACCTGCTGCTGTAAGCCCAAACTATGCACAAGCCCCTGACCGTGAGTGCCATATACCCCAGTTGCATGCGCCTCATCCACTATAAGCTGGGCATTGTATTGTGTGCATATATCAGCTATCGAGGACAGTGGTGCTAGGTCACCATCCATTGAGTAGACTGATTCTACCACCACCACTACTGGTCCGGCAGATTGGTGCTGCTGCAACAGCTGCTCCAATTCCTGCGTATCGTTGTGGGGAAATCTGAACTTGTTGCGGCATATTGCCAGCCTTATGCCATCAATGATGCTCGCATGGCACAATTCGTCGTATAAAAACGTAGTGTGACGACTAGCAATAGAAGATAACAATCCTACATTGGCATCGTAGCCCGAATTGAAGATAAGTGCCGCCTCGGCATTGTGAAAAGACGCAATGAAAGATTCAGTTTCTTCGGCTAGAGGGCTATTGCCAGATATGAGCCGTGAGCCTGTGGCACCATGTGCTGTAGAGACGCTAGGGGGTAATGGCTGTGATGCCAACCCTAAGTAGTCATTGGAGCAGAAGTCGATACCAGACGGTAAAAAAGACAGTTGCCGGAGGTTGCCGGCAACTTGTCGTTCAGTAAGTTTTTGGAGTAGATGTTGCTCAACAGGGTTCATGCTGCATGGCGCTCTTTTTGTCAGCTGGTCGTCCGTCGGCAAAAGCGGCTTTTGAAGTGAGACCCAGCATTCTGAACATATCCATATCTGAGTTGTACTCAGGATTTGGGGTTGTGAGTAGTTTGTCGCCTGCAAAAATAGAATTGGCGCCTGCCATAAAACACATTGCCTGCTCTGCGATAGAAAGTTCTAATCTCCCGGCTGAGAGTCTTACATCGGCATCGGGCATTACTATGCGTGCAGTTGCTACCATACGCACCAGTTCATCAAACGGTACACGGCTATTGTCGGCGAGTGGGGTGCCCTCTACCGGTACCAATACATTGATAGGTACTGACTCGGGGTGTTGTGGCAGGGTAGCTAGTGTGTACAGCATGCCTACTCGGTCATCATTAGTTTCGCCAAGGCCTATTATACCACCACTACAAACGGTGATGCCCGCTTTGCGCACATTGCTGAGCGTATTAAGGCGGTCGTCGTAAGTGCGGGTAGTGATAACCTCACTGTAATGTTCTACTGAGGTATCTATATTATGATTGTAGGCATAAAGGCCAGCATCTGCAAGTCGCTCAGCCTGATGGGGAGTAAGCATACCTAGTGTGCAGCAAACCTCCATGTCCAGACTGTTTACTGCCTTGACCATATCTATCACCCTATCGAAATCTCTATTGTCGCGCACTTCGCGCCAAGCAGCACCCATACAAAAGCGAGAAGCTCCCCCTGCTTTTGCATTTTGGGCAGCTTCTAGTACTTCATCTACTTTCATGAGTGCTTGTACTTTCACATCTGTATGAAAACGAGCTGCCTGTGGGCAATATGCACAGTCTTCTGAGCAGCCACCGGTTTTGATAGATAAAAGGCTACTAACCTGTACCTCGCCAAAAGTGTGGTGCTTACGATGAACCTCGGCAGCATCTAGTACTAGTTTTAACAGAGGGCGGTTGAAAATTTCTTTTATTTCGTCTTTCGTCCAGTTATTTCGAATATTGCTCATGCGTATGTTCTTTTCAGTAGGCGAAACTATCAGATTTTGGGCAGTTTATAAAATATTATTCACTGGTGCAGTTAGGTAAGGTTGCCGAAAATGGGTGGATAGGATGAATAAATACTACCTATTTTTGGGAGGAAGTGAAGATTGTAAAACAGAAAATAAGAATATGCCAAATAAGTACACATACAAGGGTATTAAGTCGCAGACCAAAATAGCGGCCATATTTTTTCTTTTTTCGTTGTGCATTATCATATTACTGAGTGGATCAGTGTACTACTCTATGAACAAGTATGCATATACTGATTTTTATAAACGACTGGAGATCAGGGCTGCGATAGTAGCCCGATCTATGGTAGTGACCGAGTCAGAAAACATGACCGCACTGAGAGAGATAAGAGATTTGCACCTGAGCAGACTGCCACAGGAAAAGGAATATATATTCAGGATAGAACCCGGCAAAAAATTTGAAACTGAAGCTAAGAAGTTAGGAGTGCCGTTGGCGTTTTTCGATAAGATGATTAAATCGAGAACGGCTGTATACCAGCGGAAGAATATTTTTTATTCTGGAGTAAGTTATGAGATGGGTTCTGAAAAATATGCGGTAATAGTCTCCGCAGAGAACTATTATAATTCTCACCATCTTGCATACATACGTAATGTGATATTGGTGGCTATTGGGGTTACGTCATTGTTTGCTTTGTCTATTTCTGTTATCTTCTCCAAGCAGGTATTTACTCCGGTTATCAACATCACAAAGAGAGTAAAGGAAATAGGCTCGCAAAACCTGCACGTGCGGTTGGAGACACCCAATGTGAATGATGAAATAGGAGAATTGACCGCCACATTTAATACAATGTTAGATAGGCTAGAAACAGCCTTTGAGACACAGAACAACTTTATCAGTAATGCATCGCATGAGCTGCGAACACCACTGACCACCATTATAGGAGAGGCAGACCTCACACTATCGAAAGAGCGCGATAAACAAGCCTATATTGATGCGCTGACGGTGATACTGGCAGAGGCCGAACGGCTAGATAGTATTACCCAATCGTTACTATTACTAGCGCAAACAGGGTTTAACGGGAAAAATCAGACATTTGAAAAAATAAGGGTAGATCAGTTGTTGTATGATGTAAAGGATACGATAGACAAGATAAACCCACAAAATAAAATATCTATTATACTTAATGATATACCCGACAACCCCTATGAGCTTAAGATAAAAGGTAACAAACAACTGTTGCACCTGGCTATATCTAATATCGTAACTAATGCGTGTAAATATTCTGAGAACAGACCTGTAGATGTGAAACTGGAAGCGAAAGGTGGGAAAGTGATAGTAGGTGTGCGAGATAGAGGTATAGGTATTCCAGATATGGAGCTGCCCTACATTTACGATCCTTTTTTCAGGGCATCCAACACTGTTGCATACAAAGGGTATGGCATAGGTATGCCGCTTACCAGAAACATAATGCGTATACACCAGGGAGAGATTAAAGTAGCATCGTCAGTAAATGCAGGTACAGATGTGCAACTGGTTTTTCCGTCACTATTGAGTGTTCAGGCGGGCTTAGGAGCATAGACAAAGGGGGATGATTTCGGGAGTTAGCATTAATAGATTAATTTCACATGACTATTATGAACCACCAGTATCACAAACTATTTTTTAGGGTAAAAATTCCCTTGCTACTTCTGTTGCTGTGCGGAGGCAGTGTAAGTGCACAACGTTTTCATTTTCATAACCTGACGGTAGATGATGGACTTATACAGTCGCAGGCTACCTGTATGGCACAGGATAAAACGGGCAATTTGTGGATAGGCACACTGGGTGGGTTATCGAGATACGATGGCCGAAATTTTACTAATTATACAGTTCGCAATGGACTGTTGCACAACATGGTGCGCGCTATAGCCGCTGATGCTGCTGGCAGTATATGGATTGGCGGACCGCTAGGCTTATCTTGTTACAATGGCAAAACGTTTAACCATTACCCCATGCAGGTGCAGACACGCAGCTTTAACACTACACAGCAGATAAGCGTGGCTAACGACACTACTTGGTGGCGCGTGCAAGGCGAGGTATACTACGTGACCAAGGGCAAGATAAAATATTTTGTTACTCCAGGCGGGGAAGGATTTATATCAGCAATGCTGGTGGGGCACCACGCTGTATGGATAGCAAAGGAAGGAATGGTATACAGATACCGTAACGGAGTGTGGGAAACAATAGCATTTGAATATCCTGTAGAAGGAAATGCACCAGTGATTTACAAAATATTTGAAGGGCGAGAAGGGAAGGTTTGGATGACCGGTAGTTATGGATTGTATAGGGTAGTAGATGATAAAGTAAGGCTGCACAGTATCAACGATAGTCCACTCGATTTTTTGCCAGGTATCCCTTGCGGCGCTGAAGATAATAATGGCGACTTGTGGGTGGGTACTAACAATGGAGCAGTAAGAATTACAGCTACTGACTTACAGTACTATAACAAAAGAAACGGATTAACAGATAACTCGCTCAATGATATCATGCGCGATGCAGAGGGGAATATATGGATGGCAACTGATGGTCAGGGTATTTTTAGGTTTTCTGGGACTCAGTTTACTGGGCTAGATGAAACAATGGGACTACCCAGTGCGCAAGTGATGGCTATAGCCAACAATGGGAGCGACTCGCTGCTGATAGGCACTTACGATGCAGGCTTGTATGTGTTTAAAGACAACAGAGTGACGCCATTGTCGTTCCCCTCCAATCCGGTGCCTGCTATAACCGCTTTGTGTTATACACCCACAGGATTGTGGATAGGTACTAGAGGAAGAGGATTATGGAGCTATGATGAGGGGATATTCCGGCAATATGCAGCGCCGGAGCGAGATTTCCCATCGAACTACGTACACTGCATATACAACGATACGTTTAATAGAATGTGGATAGGCTTTAACAATGGCGTGATGGTGCTGGAAGAGGGGCTGTTTAAAGTAGCAGATACTAATACCAGTCCTGTATACTCGTTTCTGACGATAGGGTATGACAGCACATTAATAGCTACTGATGCGGGTTTACGGTTGTTTCATGCAGGCGAGGTTCACCCGTTTGTGACTGGAACTATTATAGACAGCTCGGTGATACAGTGTTTTGTAATGAAGGGTAATGACCTGTGGATGGGCAGCAGTGATAATGGCTTGTTGTCTTATAACTTACGTACTGGTAAAACAAAGGTGATCAATAAAAGCAAAGGCTTGAGGTCGGATTTTATATATAACCTTGTGACAGATGATAAAGGTAATCTTTGGGCGGGTACTGGATATGGCATACACAAGGTGCTTTCGCCCGATGATGTGAATCCGCAAATTGTATTTTATGGCAAGGCTCAGGGCATAATGGGTATGGAGAGCAACATTAACTCAGTGAAGAAAATGAATGATGGTAGTATATGGTTTGGTACTACCAACGGAGCATTGCACTATAGCCCCAATACACCTGCAGCAGTATCAGCACCATCGTGTATAGTGTTGCAAACGGTAAAAATAGCTGGCGAAAATATTATAGACAGTGGGTGGTATGATAGCTTAGACAACTGGTATGGAATACCCTATAATTTGAGGTTGCCCTATAAAAAGAATAGTATAGCGTTTAGTTTTCAGGCCATAACATTAAGTGGAGCACAGCAGGTGTTATATAGGTACCGCATAGATGGGCTGGATGTGCCTTGGTCCGATTGGTCGTCGACGAGTGCAGTTACATACTCGGCATTACCACCCGGCAAGTACATTTTCAGGGTACAGTGTCGTAGCGACGCCGGCATCAGCACGCCAGAATTGATGTATGCATTTGAGATCATAACTCCTTTTCACAAGACCATCTGGTTTAGTTTGGTGATACTCCTAGGGTGTATAACATCTGGCATATTGCTGCAATACAGCATTAACCGCAGTAAGGAGCGAAGAGAGAAATTGCTGGCAAAACTAAGATCTGAAGAACAAGGAAAGATTAGAACCAGAACTGCCGAGGACTTTCATGACGAGATAGGTAATAAGCTGACACGCATAAATGTGCTGACCAGTGTGTTGAAAAAGAAAATAGAAATGACCCCCGACACTACCCGCATATTGGGTCAGATAGAAGATAACACAGGACAGCTATACAGCGGAACCAGAGATATATTGTGGTCGCTAAAACCGTCTAATGATGTGCTGTATGAAATATTACATAGGATCAGGGATTTCGGTACAGAATTATTTCAGGACACAGAAATACAGTTTGTATTTACAGGTACCGATGAAAAATGGCAAAAATATCGGCTAAATATGGAGATGAGCCGCAACCTGATTATGATATTTAAAGAGGCGCTGAACAATAGCCTGAAGTATGCAAAACCTACTGTAGTGTCGCTAGATGTGACTATGAGGCAAAGGGGGGTGCTGCACATGGTACTGAAAGACAATGGCGTGGGCTTTGACGTGCAAACAACAGTGAAAGGTAATGGACTGACTAATATGAAAACCAGAGCAGGAAGACTACATGGTAAACTGTACATAGACTCCACCCACAACAAGGGAACCATCATTAGCCTCACGTTTAAAATACCGCAAAATAGGTGATAAACGTGTGGAATAGAATGAGGAACTTTACAAAAATGCAGTAACATGAAAAATGAACTGGATATACGGGTAGCAATAATAGAAGATGACGAAACGATACGAGAAGGATATGCGTTTCTGATAGGCAACACCAGAGGATACAAAATAGTGGGGACTTACGTGTCTTACGAAGAAGCCGTTAAAAAAATAGTAAGCGACTCGCCAGATGTAATATTGCTGGATGTGGAGCTGCCGGGACTAACAGGCATAGAGGCATTGCCAAAACTGAAAAAATTGCTACCTGACACCCATATACTCATACTGACAGTGTATGAGCAAGAGGTGCTTATTTTCAGAGCGCTAGGTAATGGCGCTGCAGGCTATCTGACCAAAAACACCCAACCCGAAAAAATAGTAGCCGCCATACACGAAGTAATGGAGGGTGGCGGGCCTATGAGTGCGCATATAGCCAGAATGGTGATATCTTCGTTTAAACGAAACGAGGCTACGCCTCTTACCCGAAGAGAAACAGAAATACTGGAACAGATAGCTACCGGCAAAAGCCGTAAACGAATAGCCGATGAATTGTATATAGATCTGGAAACTGTAAAATCGCATATTAAGAATATATATCACAAGCTAGATGTACACTCTAAGGCAGATGCAATAAAGGCAGCTAGAGATAACAAGTTTATATGAAACAAGTAGCCGTATAGATGGGGGAAAAATCAAAATTTATTACTTATTTTTGTCCCATGTCGGTATCCTTTTTTGATGAATTGAGCACGCTTTCGCGTACCAAAAAAATAATATCTCTTCTGCCACAAAGGGCGAGACTTCGTGTGGCTAAGACAATGTATGATTACGAATCATCTGCAATAAATGGTATTGACATTGTAGCTCCGTTGCAAAATGATGGTTTGGTGTGTTTTATAAACACTAAAGATCTGATAGGGTGGAAGATATTCTTGTTTGGTGAGTATGAGTCGGGAACCAATAAGGCATTAGCTAAATACATAAAAAAAGACGATATAGTAATAGAAGCTGGAGCTAACCTGGGTAGCGAAACCTTGCTGATATCGCGCATGGTGGGCGACAAAGGACACATATATGGTTTTGAGCCTAACCCCTATACCTACAACAGGCTAAGCTTTAATGTGGCGATAAACCAGCTCAAAAATGCGGATGTTTATGACTTAGCTATTGGAGAAGCCGATAAGGATATTAGCTTCAATATTTACCCAAAAGGATTTTGCAACCCGGGCATGTCTAGTAAGTATGTAGAAACTTCTATCACTGAAAAAATAACAGTGAAACAAATGACGCTAGATTCTTTTGTAAAGGCAAATAATGTACCTAGAGTAGACTTCATAAAGATGGACATACAGGGTGCAGAAATGGATCTACTCGTGGGTGCTTCGTCTATACTGTCGAAGTACAAGCCAACAATATTTACAGAAGCGCTGCAAGAGTATAATGATGTGAAGGAGCTGTACAAAATACTGGAAGGGTATGGTTACACAGTATCGTTGATAGAAGAAAACGGACTAGTACCCATGAACGGTGTGGCAGAAGCGCGTGACGGTAACTGGCTTGCAGTGAACAAAGCTAAATCAGCTTAGTAATGTCGTGGTGTGATGTTTTTTTGCAGTGGTTTAGTTGTGCAATAACAGTATAATCAAACTCACTGTAACCACTCCATTGTTACAGCGTCAGAACACTTAACACAACTTTATTGTACTTTTTACGTTTTATTGTAATTTATTGTTACCTTTGCACCCGCAATGCCGGGTTGGCATGCATTTTATAAAAAAAGTTCTTTTTAATGACTTCATTTTCATCGTTCTCACTTCGTGAAGAACTGACGCAGGCTATTTCTGACCTTGGCTTCGAGACACCTACTCCTATTCAGCAAAAAGTAATACCTACACTATTATCTGAACCCATAGACATAATAGGGCTTGCGCAAACCGGTACCGGCAAAACTGCCGCTTTCGGACTACCGCTACTCCACCATGTGGACGTTGCCGTAAAACAAGTACAATGCCTTGTACTGAGCCCAACTCGTGAACTCTGTATGCAAATACAAGAGGAAATGAGCAAGTATGGCGCCCGTATGCGCGGACTGCGCATAACAGCTGTGTATGGTGGTATGCCCATAGCAGCACAAATACGCGAACTGAGGAGCAATCCGCAGGTAGTTGTAGCTACGCCTGGCAGGCTTATAGACTTGCTGGAACGCAAAGCAATATCGCTCGATGACGTTAAGTATGTAGTACTAGACGAGGCCGACGAGATGCTGAACATGGGCTTCAGAGAAGATATAGATCTGATACTGAAAAACACACCTGCACGTGAATTTACTTGGCTTTTCTCTGCTACTATGAGCAATGAAGTGCGTGGCATAGCCAAGCGCTTTATGAAAGACTGGAAAGAGTTTTCGGTAGCGGCTGCTAATAGCACGAACGAAAACATAGACCACCAGTACTATGTAGCTCAGCACCACAACCGTTTTGAAACTCTGCGTAGATTGCTGGATTTCACACCTGGTATATATGGTATCATATTTACCCGTACCAGACAAGATGCGCAAGATGTGTCTGAAAAACTGATGAAAATGGGCTACCATGTGAGTGCACTGCACGGCGATATGGACCAAAAAATGCGCTCTAAAGTAATGGAGCGATTCAAAAACAAAAGTTTACAGTGTATAGTGGCTACAGACGTAGCTGCACGTGGCATAGACGTCAACGATATCTCCCACGTAATCAACTATGAACTGCCTGATGACCCAGAAGTATACACGCACCGTAGTGGACGTACTGCACGTGCTGGTAAGTCGGGTATTTGCATGTCGATAGTATCTCCTAAACAGATATCTAACATACGCCAGATAGAGCGTTTGGTGAAACAGAAGTTTCATAAGAGCGATATTCCAGATGGTGCAGAAGTAGTGCGCAAGCGTTTGTTCTTCTACATGGAAGAGATAAGCAATGCAGCGCCACTGCCTGACTTTGCTAAAATGTATCATGATAGCATACACGAGCATTTTGCTGATGCAGATAAGGATGAACTGATACGCAAACTGATATGGCTACAACTGAGAGATACGATTGATGCCTACCAGCACTCAGAAGACCTGAACGCTGGGTATGAAAATAAAGACCGTGGTAGTAGAGGTAGTCGTTTTTCGCGCATATTCATTAATCTGGGTGAAAAAGACGGATTGACAACTCAAAAGCTGGTACAGTTTATAGCTGAGAGTACAGATATAGACCCCAATATAATAGAGCGTGTGACGGTACGTGACCTTAGCAGCTTCTTCAATGTGCCGGGCGAGGCAGCTGAGCAGATTATAGAGCAGATGTCGTCTAAGAAGTTTAAAGGTCGTAAAGTGCGGCTGGAAGAAGCTGAGCAAAGCAAAGGTGGCTCTGGCGGCGGTGGTGGAGATTTTCGTGGCAAACCAAGACCACAAGGCGGAAGCGGTGGCGGCGGCAGATTTGGTGGCGGCGGCGAAGGTCGTGGACGCGGTGAAAGCAGCGGCGGATATGGCGGCGGTGGCGGCTACAAAGGCAAAAAGAAATACTAGAAATACAACTGATACTCAACTAATAATCCCGCAAAATGGTGCGGGATTATTAGTTTATGGTAAGTACGAAGTGGAAAATCTATAGTTATCACGAAAGACGGCAGGTACTATTATTATTCTACCATTTTGGTGATTTCGCTAGAGAATGCTCGGTTTTCAAAGAATGAATCCCAGCTTATATTTTGAGTAGGTACTTTATACTGGCTTAATATGGCTCTGTTGTAGGGGTAGTATGCCCAGAATAGGGGTTGTTCTGTGGTGGTGCCATCGGTCTTGGCTATTAGTACCACTGGAGCTATCCCCAGTATGCGAACCGTTACCTTTTTGGAGTCTTTAACACTGAGCCAATCTTCTTTTATCTTGAATTTGACTATTGCAACGTTGAAACGATCTGTGCTAACACACTCGTGGTAAGTGTCGCCAGATGCGTCTTCTACGGTACGTGTAAGGGGTAGTTGGTTAATGCTGGTGATCAAATCAGTGTAAGAAAGTGTAGTAGTGAAGCGATCATTTACTGGGCTATAAAGGGTGATATTGCCATTTTTAGCTTCTTGCAGTAACACATCTGTGAGTGATAAATCTTTGTTGTTGCCTGCTACTAATGCTGTTTGTTTTTTGTCGGTTACTGGAACATCGCGCCATATACGTTTGCGCCACAGTATGTCTTGCTCCATTATTTTGGGCCAAGGGGTGTAGCTGTTTTGGGATGCAGCAAGAGATTGTGCATATACGCTGGGCGATTGTGCAGAAATGGCTACAATCAATGATAGTGCTACTGTAAGTTTATGTTTCATGGAGATAATTTGAATCTAAAAATAGGGAAAAATAAAGTGAATTTTTATAAACTTCACCTCAAAGTTTATTACGTCATTAAAAACAGTTCGCTGGCTATGCGGTCGGCATAGAGTTTTCCCTTTGGGGTGAGGAGGAGTTTTTGGCCTTCTTGTACCATCCATTTTTTCTCTTGGAACAAATGGCTGCTGCGCTCTACAGTACTTGCAGTAGTGGCATCGCTGAGGGTGGTAATGTGCGCTAGGTCGCAGCCCCACATGGTGCGCAGAGAGGTCATAATGTACTCATTGAGGTGCTCGAAAGTACTCAGTATTTCTTCCTCATAATCTAGTTTAGCTTCTTGCAGTATACTTTTGGTGTATAGGGTATTGTTGGACACATTCCACCGGCGGCGATGCTGCCCATCGAATGAGTGAGCCGAGGGACCAATGCCGAGATAGGGCAATCCGCGCCAGTAGTTGGTGTTGTGGATGGCATACCTGCCCGCTGTGGCAAGGTTAGATATCTCGTAATGCTCGTAGCCCATAGAGGGGGCTGTAGCCATGAGTATTTCTAGCTGGGCTGCTGCCTGCTCTGTGTCTACCGGGGCTGCCTTGTGGTGGGCTATGGCGTGGTGTAGTGCTGTTTTTTCTTCTACTGTAAGGGCATAAGCGGAGAAATGGGGTATGCTTAGTTCTTTTACCCTTGACATGTTTTGCAGCCAAGCAGCATCGTTCATGCCGGGTACGCCATATATGAGGTCGATGCTCAGGTTTTCGAACCCAGCATCTTGTGCGGCTTTTATGGCAGTATCGGCTTGTTGGGCATTGTGGGCGCGTTTCATGTAGTGCAGGTCTTCGTCTCTGAATGACTGTATGCCTATACTGAACCTGCTGACTGGAGTGCCTCTCAGTGACTTGAGATAGGCCTGACTAAGGTCGTCAGGGTTGGCCTCGAGGGTGCACTCTTTGAGCTGTGCTACGGGGTAAAACTTGAATATAGCATCAAATAGCCTGTTTATGTCATTGGCACTGAGTAGCGATGGTGTGCCTCCACCAAAATATATGGTTTCGATAGTGGCACCTTGCAGGTATTCGCGCTGCATTTCTATTTCTTTCAGCATGGCTTGCAGCACCTCTTCTTTGTACCGGATCGAGGTAGAAAAATGGAAATTGCAATACACACAGGCTTGCCTGCAAAAGGGTATATGCAGGTAGATACCTGCGGTATGTGTAGCACTGGGCATTGATAACTGCATGGCGCAAAGTTAGCCTATAGTTGTATTATAGGTTGGTGAGTATTACCTATGTTGTGCAGACGCGGTTTTGCGCCTTTTATTGATCATGTATACGGCTACTATGCCCAGTACACCGCCTACCGCTGTATGTAGCTGAATGCGCTCGCCCAGCAGCAACCATGAAGACACCGAGGCTGCGAGTGGCACCAAGAATATGAAACTACTGGCCTTCTCTGCACCCAGGCGGGTAGTGGCATAAAAGTACATAGTGGTGGCACCCGTGGTGACGATAGCAGAACCGAAAAACAGATTGAGCCAAAAGACACTATCTGTGATGTGTAGTGCCTGTTGCAGTTCCTGGAAATCGGTGAGGGGGAGCAGGCAGAGTAGTGTTATAAGATATTGCCACAAACTGAAGCTCAGTGAAGAGCCATACCTGCCGCCACGAGCGGTGAACTTGCTCATGATGGCCCAAGTAGCTGCTGCCAGCAGAAAGAACAGATTGCCGCTTTGCAACAAGCTGGCAGCATTGCCCCAAACCTTGAGTAATATGCAACCAGCTATAATGCCTAAACCCAGCCCAATGGCCTCATTTCTGCCAGGTGGGCGCCTGTCTACCACCATGCCTACAGTATATGCCATCAGTGGATTGAGGATGGTGACCAAAACCCCGCCAGCGCCGGGTGAGCCAGCCTTGAGCCCCCGAAAGAAAAAATAGCTATATACCGACAATAATATGCCCGTGAGCAACACAATAGGTATGCCCTGTCGCTGTACCTTAAAACTGACGCGCATAGCCAGCAGCAGCCCTACCATTGACA
>CAMDNC010000079.1 GCA_945902755.1 Flavipsychrobacter stenotrophus | reverse complement strand
TGTGGCTGCTTGTATACCAATGAAAGCAAAACGTACAGTGCAAAACCAAATGGCACAGCAGCAACATGCAAAAATGGGATAGAAACAGCAGAACATAGTACCAGAATAAGTTGGGGCCAGGCTGCAGCGATGGTCCACCGAGCAGGCATAAGTTTGAAGAAGCTCACCTTTGATACCATAAGCCAGCTAAGTATACCAATGATGGCATAAAGTATGTATTTGTTTTGCAGGAACTTACCTATACCCCATGGATTGTACCAGGCTATAAGGGGGAAAGATGCAACGAAAATGCCAACGGCAGGAGTGGGCATTCCTCTGAAAAACCCTTTAGGAACATCGGTAGTAACATTGAATATGGCCAGACGAAGTGCTGCAAAACAAGCCAACAAAAACGCGGGAGCCATCGCGAGCATACTGATGTCCATTGCGTTTTTTTCACTCATCAGTGCATCCCAAAGGAACTTATATAGAATAACAGAGGGCGCAACACCAAAAGAAACCACATCTGCGAGAGAGTCGAGGTCTTTGCCGATGGGGGATAAAACATTGAGTGCACGCGCCACAAAACCATCTAGCATGTCGCAGATACCGGCTATGCCTATAAAAACACTGCCATAAAAGATTTGCTCGGCACCATATACCCAGCTCCATGTGGGCATGCCAGTATCCATACGCATACTGGTGTAAGGCTGCGCTGTGAGCACATATGCAATAGCCAGACAACCACAGAAGAGATTGGCTAGAGTAAGCAGATTAGGTAGATGCTTCATTGTGCATCAAAAGTAATGATAATCGGGGGAAAGTGGGAATGACAAGTAACACACAGCTATAAACAGCACGCATAAAACACTAGGAGTGCTATATCACCATTTCACCAGCTTGCATTTTTTCAGCGTTTTCGGCGAATTGTAGTGCTTCGAGCATTTCTTGGATGTTGCCATTCATGAAGTCGTCGAGATTGTAGAGGGTCATATTGATGCGGTGGTCTGTAATGCGCCCTTGCGGATAGTTGTAGGTGCGTATTTTGGCAGAACGGTCGCCGGTGCTTACTATACTTTTACGGTGGCGGGCTATTTCATCTTCTTGTTTGCGCACCTGCTCTTCGTATAGACGAGTACGCATCATATTCATCGCTTTTTCGCGGTTGCCCAGCTGAGAGCGTTCTGTTTGGCACATAATGACCGTACCAGTGGGTACGTGGGTAAGTATTACTTTGGTTTCTACCTTGTTTACGTTCTGGCCACCAGCACCACCACTACGTGCAGTTTCCATTTTCACATCACTCTCCTTCAGTTCAAAGTCTACCTCCTCAGCCTCAGGTAGTACTGCTACCGTAGCTGCCGATGTATGCACCCTGCCGCTGGCCTCGGTAGCTGGTACACGCTGTACACGATGTACACCACTTTCGAATTTGAGCGTTCCATACACATCATCGCCCACTACTTCTAGCTGCACCTCTTTATAGCCACCTACCGTACCTTCTGTTTCGCTGAGTACTGCTACCTTCCAGCCTCTGCGCTCGCAGTAACGGAGATACATACGCATAAGGTCGCCAGCAAAAATGCTGGCTTCGTCGCCACCTGTACCTGCGCGCCCCTCGAGGATTGCATTTTTTTCGTCTTGGGGGTCTTTGGGTATAAGGAGTTTGCGCATTTCCTCCTCTAGTTCGTTTTTCTGAACTTCCAGTTTCTCTAGGTCTTCTTTTGCCATGCTGCGTAGCTCTTCGTCGCTTTCGGTTTCGAGCACTTCTCTGGCAAAGTCCAGACTATCTACACAGGTTCTGTAAGATTTATAAACAACAACTATTTTCTCTAGTTTGCGGTATTCTTTTGATACCTGCGAAAAACGGGTATTGTCACTTACAATCTCAGGATTAGTAAGTGCTACGCCCAAATCGTCGAAACGGGCTTTGATTGCCTCCAGTTTTTCTACTATAGAACTCATAGTTGTGTTGTTGAATAATATATTTTCTTGCTGTAATATACAGTATAAAAGTGTGCAAAGTTACGCACAATCGTTGAACTATTGATGTGGGGGAATAGAATTAATGGTGTGTGAGGGTGGATGCGAAAGTAGGTGATGGAAAGTAGCACCGTAAGAATAGCGCCCACTACACAACAAAGTAATAAGCAGCAACGTTAATACAGCTATTCATTTTTAACAAAGAGAATAGCACGGCTAGAAAGAGGTGCGCAACTGCAATTACCTGCAAAAACGTATCTTTGGGATATTGTTTCCGCAGAAATAAAAAGCATTTTAGAGATATGAAACCAATAAAACAAATTGCGCTGGGTGTGTTGTTGACCCTGAGTATTTTTAGTGCAGTCATTTACAGTTCGTGCTCAAAAAACGAATGCGGAGCAGTTACTTGCCTCAATAAAGGTGTGTGTGTGGGCGGCATATGTAAATGCACTACTGGTATATATGGTGCCAACTGTGAGCTGATATACAGCAAAAGATATGAAGGTGTATATAAGGGTCTGCCACCAGATGATGCTTTGTCTGACACTACAAACACTCTCCTCTTCAGCACCACATCAGATACCACCAATTATAACCTGATGGATGTTTTGTGGATAGATACTACAGGAAATGTAGCGGTGAACCTATCGATAGAGTTGACGAATAACAGCAGCGCTGGGTCGAACTTTAATGTATCGCCTGTAACAGTAGACAACTATAGATATACCGGTACAGGCAGCGTGGATGGCACAACAGCGAGCCTGCGCCTGACCAAAACTGATACATTGGGTGGATCTACGAACCTGTATTTTAACAGTTACATTAGATTTTAGTACTTAGGAACGATAGTATAAAACACAGATAATAATGAGTGAGCAAAACAATCAGATTTCTACAGAAAAAGCGCCTCAACCAATGGGGCTTTATCCGCATGCGAGGCGAGTAGGTAACTTATTATTCTTATCGGGTGTAGGGCCACGCAAACCAGGAACAGACGAGATACCTGGCTTGAAAAGTGACAAACACGGCAATCATCAATCTTTTGACTTTGCTGAGCAGTGTCATAGTGTGTTTGAGAATGTGCGTGTGATACTTGAAGAAAGTGGTAGTAGCTGGGATAAGCTGGTAGATGTAACCGTGTTTTTGGTAGACATGAAGCGAGATTTCCATACTTACAACAAGCTGTATGCAGCATACTTTAAGGATAATCAACCTTGCCGAACAACAGTTGGTGTAGATTCTCTGCCTAGCGCTATAGCCATAGAGCTGAAGTGCATAGCTGTGATAGACTAAATTTACAGGGCAATAGCCACAATATTTTACTAAAAAAAGTACCATTGCGCATGCTGACCTATTACAAGCATGAAAAATGGTACTTTTTAAATTTATAGTACTCTAGGCGCAGTGCGTTAAACTGCCATTTCTTTTACAGAAGGAGAAATAGTTAGTCTGCCAGCTGTTTTGGCTATAATCTCGTCGATTGTTACCCCTGGTGCGTATTCAATACACACGAAGCCATCTGATGTAACATCAAATACCCCTAAATCTGATACAATTTTTTTAACACAGCCAACACCTGTAAGCGGCAAGGAGCAGCGTGGTAGCAGCTTACTTTCACCCTTAGGGTTGGTGTGCTGCATGGCAACAATTATGTTTTTGGCAGCAGCTACTAGATCCATAGCACCGCCCATACCTTTCACCATTTTCTTAGGTATTTTCCAGTTGGCTATGTCGCCGTTTTCGGCTACTTCCATAGCACCAAGTACGGTGAGGTCTACCTTGCCAGCGCGTATCATACCAAAACTCATGGCACTATCGAAGAATGCAGAGCCGGGTAACGTGGTAATAGTTTGTTTACCGGCATTTATCAGGTCTGGATCTTCTTCGCCCTCGAAGGGGAATGGGCCCATGCCGAGCAATCCATTTTCGGATTGCAATACCACGTTTACACCATCGGGGATGTAGTTGGCTACAAGTGTAGGTATACCAATACCGAGATTTACATAAAACCCATCTCTGAGCTCCATGGCTATACGTTTAGCTATTTGTTCTTTATTGAGTCCCATGTTATAAAAAAGTGGGGAAATGTGATTGATTAAGTGATTATTGAAGAAAAGTACTATTGTGAAAGACTATTACCGTTGGTAGACTTTAATCTCTCTTTCTTACTGTTCTTTGCTCTATGCGTTTTTCGTAATCAGTGCCTTGAAAGATACGGTGAACGTATACTCCGGGCACGTGTATATGGTTGGGGTCTAGTTGGCCGGGTTGTACTAGTTCTTCTACCTCGGCAATGGTGATTTTACCTGCCATAGCCATTAGGGGGTTGAAGTTGCGAGCAGTGTCTTTAAATATTAGATTGCCCATCGTATCTCCCTTCCATGCCTTAACTATTGCGTAATCGGCATCGAATGCATGCTCCAGTAGGTATGTTTTGCCATTGAATTCGCGGGTTTCTTTGCCATCTGCCACCTCTGTGCCCACACCTGCCAGCAAAAAGACGGCAGGCATACCGTAACCAGCAGCCATACAGCGTGTAGCAAGGGTGCCCTGAGGTACGAGATCTACCTCGAGCTCGCCGCTAAGCAACTGTCGTTCGAACTCGGCATTTTCGCCTACATAGGAAGAAATCATTTTTTTGACTTGCTTTTGTTTGAGGAGCAAGCCAATACCAAAACCATCTACACCGGCATTGTTAGAAATACAAGTAAGGTTATTTACTCCTTTGCGCACCAGTGCGGCAATACAGTTTTCGGGGATGCCACATAGCCCAAATCCACCCAGCATTAATATTGCGCCCGATGGAATGTCGTGTACCGCAGCATCGGCACCAGCCACTACTTTTTTCATGAAAGTTATTTTGTGCGCTAAATTAATGGTTCTGATTCACAAGTTATTGGTAATTGTATGAATGAGAATTTGTGGGAGCGTCATATCACTTTCGTATCAGCACACGTGCGCCGGGTTTTACAATTCGATAGAGGTCCTCTACATCTGTGTTTTTCATCGCTATGCAGCCGTCTGTCCAGCCTATGCCCATGTCTATCATGTCTTCGCCTCCTTTCCATACGCCATGTATGCCTACATCGCCGCCAATTTCGGCGTTTGGGGGAATTGTTCCTTTTTGTTTGAGCCTATAAAATCGTGCATAAGCGGAGTCGTTGGGGTAGTCTATATGAATAAATTTGTTGTACCTACCGCTTAAGTGTTTCTCATGCACTTTGTACCACCCTTCTGGAGTGCAGCGGTCGCCCTTCATCATTTTGTTTTCGTGAGGTTTGGGACCGAAGACCACCTTATAAGACCTGATTTTGCGTTTGCGGTAATATACATCCAAAACAAAACGGGACTTACTAACGACAACCATCAGCGAGTCGTTGTTAAGAGTATCGGGATTGATAGGTGCATTCAGGTTTACAAACGGACGAATGATACGGGTTTCGGTTACCCGTTGCGAGCCTTGGTAAAATTGTATAGTGCGAATGATGTTTCCATCTTTGTCTTTTCGCTCGCTCAATATTTTTACATCAGTAGGCTGCGCATGACTAATGACCGCAAATAACAACCAACCAATAAACGAGCCTAGTATACTTCTTTTCATTATCTGCTCAACTGCTTGTATTCTTCATAAGAGATCATCTTGTAGTCGGCAGGTATTTTGAAGAAAGAGGTAGATAATGGAGTAGCAGATACTTTAGTGGCTTCGAACACCATACCTATTCCATTTTCTTCGTTGTACTGAAACCTAAGTGGTAAAAATGCGGCATTGGGAAAGCGGGTATAGGTGATGGGCTCTGCAGGTTTCCAATCTTTGGTGTAAAGTATAGTTAGCTTTGAGTTGTTTTTATACTTGACGGTGCCCTGATACACAACTAAACTATCGATTAAATGATTCTGCTTTTTCTCGGTAACAACTTTAAACCCAGCGTATTTTTCTTGTTTTTCTTTGAACTCTTCCATACTCAATTGTATAGCATACTTGATGCCATTCCTACTTTGGAGTGAGTAAATAGTGTTGTTTTTGCAATCGAAAAGTGTAATGTCTTCGTAACCATTATCCATTTTCATTACTTTTTTTATTTCTGCTCCTTTAAATGACATAGTGTAGGTACCCAAAATCTTGTTGTTATCTGGTGCTGTTAGTATTACATTGTATTCTATTATGCCTTCGGAGAAAGGTTGCTGAGCATCGACCGTGGTGATGCTTATCCAGTGAAGGACTATCATTATTACGCAATAGATATATTTCATAGTAGTAATTAGTATTTGCGGAGTCACAGAATGAAAAGCGCAAACGAAACAAGTGGATTTTCTTTAATATTGATAACACCCTACTACACTACCTAACAATATGCACTTGTCAGCCATACCGCAGTTATTACTCACTTTCATTGACATACAGCTTCATTTTTGCTGCCAGACATACTCTAAAAGGTTACAAATTACCAAGATTATAACAATAATAACTGTGTTTGCTGCTATTTATTTATGGAGCTACGATTTGAAATGCTGTAAATTCGTAGCTGTTTTGGTTTTTTATACAAATAATATATGAGAGCGCGACTGAAAAAAATAAAAGGAGCAAAGGGTTTTATAGCAGGAGCAGCCCTTTCGGCTATAGCGTTTATGTTCATAAGAGCACAAAATAGCGACCCATACTTTGAGATAGCCAAGAACCTAGATATATACACTAATTTGTTTAAGGAGCTAAACACTTTTTATGTAGACCCTATAGAGCCTGGCAAGCTGGTGAAAACTGGTGTAGATGCTATGCTACAAGAGCTGGACCCCTATACCAACTTTATATCTGAGGCTGATGTAGAAGAATATGAGATTATGACCACTGGTAAATATGGTGGTATAGGTGCCAATATGCAGCGCAAAGGCAATGACATATATGTAGCAGATGTGTATGAAAATAGCCCTGCCCACAAGGCAGGGCTACACCCTGGAGATATGGTGGAGTCGATAGACGGGCAGTCGCTGAAAGGAAAAACTATTGAAGACCTGGGGTCGCTACTGAAGGGATCGCCAGGCACACAGCTGAAAATGAAGGTAAAAGATGCCTATACACAAGTGGTAAGTGAAAAACTGATAACACGTGGCGAAATAGAAATATCGAGTGTGCCTTATGCAGGGCTAGTAGGTGCACAAAATGACATAGCGTATGTGCGCCTAACACAGTTTACACAACAATGCGGCAATTCTGTAAAGGATGCCTATGATAGTTTGAAAAAGGTGCAACCATCGTTGAGAGGTCTGGTGCTAGACCTCCGCAATAACCCTGGAGGGCTGCTAGATGAGGCGGTGAACATCTGTAATATATTTATAGATAAGGGACAAAGTGTACTAACCACTCGGTACAAAATTGAGGAGATGAATAAGGAGTACAAAACCACGATTGCTGCATGGAATAAAGACCTGCCACTGACTGTGCTGGTCAATAAAAGTTCGGCATCGGCATCAGAGATAGTAGCGGGTACTATACAAGATCTGGATAGAGGTGTAGTTATAGGTGAACGATCTTACGGCAAGGGTCTAGTGCAGGTGACTCGACCATTGGGCTTTAAGTCGCACCTGAAGCTGACTGTAGCGCGCTATTATACACCTAGTGGCAGGTGTATACAGGCGCTAGACTATACCCGTCGCAATGCCGATGGAAGTGTAGGGCTAATAGCCGACTCGTTGAAGAAGACCTTTAAAACTAAGGGAGGACGGAATGTGCTGAGTGGCGGCGGTGTATCACCAGATGTAACTGTGACAGATGAGCCAATGAGCCTGATAGCGGTAACGCTATATACCAAAAACTACATTTTTGATTATGGAACCGACTATGCTTCTAAACACAAGACCATAGCTGCACCTGACAAATTTTCGCTTACCGATGAGGAGTTTAACCAATTTGCAAAATGGGTAGAGAATAAAGATTATTCCTACAAATCTGAAACAGAACTGCAATTGGATTCGCTGAAAAAAACTGCTCAAAAGGAGAAGTACTTTGAGAATGTGAAAGGAGAGTTTGACGCATTGAAAAACAAACTATCGCACGACAAAAAACAAGACCTTATAAAGCATAAAGATCAGGTAAAGCACATGCTGGAAAGTGAAATAGCATCGCGTTATTACTACACACGTGGGCGCATGGCACAATCGATGCAGTATGATAGAGAGCTCGAGAAAGCAGTATCGCTTATAAACACACCAGCAGAATATAGTAAATTATTGAAGCCGATAAAGAAGTAGAACAGGGGTAGCTTTAAAGAAAGACAATCTTGAGTGCACCCAGAATAGTGGTAAGCACCACCACTGCCACCAGTAAGTAGGTAGTAGTATCTGACTGGCTTATCTCTTTGTATGAATACCTAATCTTCATTCCTACAAACTTAGGGAGTATTATGTTTTTTCCCAAATATTTGACTGATAATTAGGGGTTTATGCTGTAGGTATTATTACATTCATTAGGCTAGAGAACAAAGAGAGGGCTGTCTCGTATAAATGAGACAGCCCTCTCTTTTTGTAAGTTGTATTAACCTTATTTGTTGATTACAAATTTTTTGGTAACACCAGCTCCGTTGCTGGCAATGTTCATGAAATATATGCCAGCACTTAAATCATTAAGTTGGATATTTTCGGAAAAATTAGAACTGCCAGCTGGATACTGATGCTGAGCTACAACCTGACCGATAGTGTTTGTGATTGTTATTTCTGTAGCAGTAGGCACACTCAAATAACCCTTTACGTTGATGTAGTCAGCAGCGGGATTGGGGAACAATTCTACGTTGTCCAAAGTAGCTGGAGCATTAGCAATAGAGGTAGTTGGTAACACTTTCCACATGCTGCGTACATCTGCGTCGATACTGTTTTCAATTTCACGGTCATTAGTAGTAGTACCATATTTTTGTACCAATCCTACAACTTTTGTGTATTTGCTAACATAAGTAGCTGGTATAGTAAAAGTGTAGGTCTTGGTAATAGAATCTCCTATAGCAGGGTTTGCGAAAGCAATATCTCCCCATATGCTACCACCAGTAGCTAGTATGTTACGCACTACACCCATGTGTGCATATCTTGATGCTGGGCTAATAGGACTACCATAACCCATAAACCACGACCCAGAGGTAGCGTTCATGTAACTAACTTGTTGGTATCCTGAAGCGGCACTAGAGATGCTGTCTTCAACAATGTAAGCATTGATACGGTAGTTGCCAGTAGCAGCCACTAGAGCTTTGCCTTTAACCTGTATGTTTAAAACTCTAGTTACACTGTCATAAGTTGAAGTCATGCTGACATCAAACTTAGGAGATAGCGCATTACGAACGCCTACATCGGTAGACCAAAATCCTCTATTTACGTTTACAGAAGTAACAGGAGAACCTGAGATAGTGTGAGTAAACGGAACCCTGTCTATTGCTCCGCCCGGGAAAGAAGTAATGTAAACTGAATTAAAAGGATCGCCGGATATTGTCATAGCATCAGAACTACCATTGTGAAAAGCCACGGCAATACACCTTGGGTAATTGGGCTCTATAGTTTCCTGAATTCGCTGAGAACCATCAGGGCAGTAACCGCACCAAGTACCAGTTCCTTCTTCGAGCAACACGTGTTTTTGTCCGCCAGTTGTAACCTTACTTTGTGCTGAAACGGCCACAGCAATCAGCAAGGCAGAAGCACTTAACAGAATAGATTTCATCTTCATTTTTTTGTTTTAGTTCGTTGAAAGAATCTTTGTTATCGCAATTTAACTATTTCATTCAGACGAACCTAATAACTATTGTTTATTTGGCAGAATATTTGATTGTTTTTGGGATTTTAATGCTGTTTTTAATAAACTAGTTTTGGAAGATAGCATAAAAAAGGGGCTGTCTCAATGCAATGAGACAGCCCCTTTTTTCAAAATATATATTAGTGAATTATCTATTTACGGTAAATTGTTTTGTTACTGAACCACCTTCGTTAGTAACGTTTACAAAATAAATACCATTGCTCAGGTTGTCTACAGAAATAAACTCACCAAACATGCTGCTACCCGCTTTGTATTGGTTAGCGAAAACTTGCTGACCTAAAACATTGTAGATGGTTACGGTTACATCTGATGGATTTTGAAGCATACCTTTTACTACGATTCTGCTAGAAGCGGGGTTAGGGTATATCTGTATATCTTGCATTGGCTCGAGCGTCGCTACATTAGTAGAAGGAAGTGTTTTCCACATAAGGCGCACTTTAGCTTCTATACAGTTTTCTATTGCTCTGTCGGCAGTTGTAGCACCATATTTTTGTATCATTCCTATTACTTTGGAGTATTTAGGATAGCAAGTGCTGCCATTGATAGTAGCTGGCATGGTGTAGGTGTAACTACGCTCGATAGAATCACCAACGGCAGGATTTGTAAATGCTGTATCGCCCCATATGCCGCCCGTTGCTGTGGTAGCAAGGATTTTGCGAACAACATCCATGTGAGAATACACTGTTGGGTTTGTGAGGCTGAGACCCTTTCCAATGAACCAAGATGGGCTGCCGCTTGCGCTCATGCTTCCTGGATTGTTGAGGCCGCTTGCGCTAGTCTGGCCGAAACCTGAGCCTAAACCAGAGGATATGCTGTCTTCTACGATATATCCGTTGATACGGTAGTTACCTGTACCCGCAACCAAAGTTTTTGCTTTGATTTTTATTGATAAAACGCGTGTGACGCTGTCCCAAAGGCATACCATACTTACGTCAAAATTTGGCGTTAACGAAGAACGAGCACCGGTAGCCGCTGGCCAAGATCCTCTACTTATACCTATGTTAGTAGGATAAGGAGCGCGATCTACTGTACCCATAGGAAAACCAGTGATATAACCTGTACCGTTATTAAAAGGGTCGGTAGCAATAGTCATTTTGTCACTGCTGCCATTGTGAAACGAAGCGATTATTGCTTTGGGATAATTCGCATTAGTGCCATATGGTTCAATCCTTTCTTGAATTACTTGAGCGCCGTCTGGGCACCACTGACACCATGTGCCAGTACCCTCTTCAACCAGTACGTGTTTTACGCCACCTGTTGTAACCTTACTTTGTGCTGAAACTGTCCCTGCAATGAGCAGAGCAGATGCACTTAATAAAATAGATTTCACTTTCATTTTTTATGTTTTTGTTGGTTAAAAAGAATTTTTGTTATTGCAATTTAACAACTAACAACATTACCAACAAAAAAATTGTTGTTTTTTTAACGAAAAGGCGACTTAAAAATTCATTTTTTTCTTTTTGTGTGTTTTCGCGATGCTTTTAGCCTGCTGTTATCGTAAGTGGGTTATTAAGCATTTCCAAATTAGCCTTACTTTTGCCAACTATAAGTAGCAATATGAAATCAACGATAAGTATACAAGTAGAGCTGGCAGAAGACAAAATGCCAGAGAACATAATGTGGACCGCTCCAGACGGTGGAGTACCAGACCTACAAAAGGCGAAAGCCATATTACTAGGGCTGTGGGACGGCGAAGAAAAGTCGGCTCTGCGCATTGACCTTTGGACGAGTAAAATGATGGTAGACGAGATGAATGATTTTTTCTACCAGACTTTGTTTGGGATGGCAGATACCTATGTGCGAGCAACTAGAAATGAAGAACTGGGAAAAGAAATGAAAGCTTTTGCGAAAAGCTTTCTGAAAAAAGCAAGTGATGCGCTAGAACAAGCTGATAAGCAAGCGTAATAGGGCTATTCTACAGCTTTTCTGGATAGGTTTAATATAATTATTGGGTTATCACTTTTAAAAAAACAAAATCTATGTCTCTGGAACTGAGAGTGATGGAAGAACTAAAAAACGCAATGCGCGCAAAAGACGAAGCAGGACTGCGTACCCTTCGTGCAATAAAAGCAGCAATAATAATAGAAAAAACTGCTGAAGGAGCCACTGGCGAAATAACTGAAGCTATGGAGCTAAAAATGCTGCAAAAACTTGCCAAACAACGGAAGGATTCGCTAGACATATTTGTGAAGCAAAACCGTGAGGACTTGGCGGCAAAAGAACGCGAAGAACTGGCAATAATTGAAAAGTTTTTGCCTCAGCAAATGAGCGCAGAGGAACTGAAAGCCGCTGTGGGTGATATTATAGCACAGGTGGGTGCTACTTCGCCGGCAGATATGGGCAAGGTAATGGGTGTGGCTAGCAAACAACTAGCGGGCAAAATTGATGGCAAAGCAATATCAGAGATGGTGAAAGTGATGCTTGCTCAGTAGTTTGTTTCAATTATCATCCTGCTGAACTTACTGGCCACCTCTTACAGGTGGCCATTTTTGTGAGAAGCGATTGTATACATTTGTTTGTTTTGACTGTACTTTTGGATTTCGCATTATGTCTATAGATATAGCTAGTCTGGTCATTATTTTGTTGTTCTTCATTCGTGGATACATGAAGGGGCTTATAGTGGCTGCATTTTCTGTTATTGCCATTCTGTTGGGTTTGCTGGTTGCACTTAAGCTTTCACAGTCTTTTGCATCGTGGTTGCTGGCCCACGATTTTATAGCATCGGGTTGGGCACAAGTTGCTAGCTATATAATCTTGTTTGTAGGGGTGGTGATACTAGTGAAGTTTGTTGCTCGAATTATAGAAAAGGCTGCTGAGGGACTGTTGTTAGGACAGGTGAATAAATTGTTGGGAGGGGTACTTTATGCTTTTTTAGGTGCTGTAGTATGGAGTTCTATATTGTGGATAGGAGCACGCATTCATGCTTTTTCTACCGATACTATAGCAAGCTCTACAAGCTACTCGTGGCTGTCTTTATTAGCACCATGGTTTTGGGAGCAGGCGGGCAAGCTACTCCCGTTTGTGCAAGATACTTTTAGTAAACTAGACCATTTCTTTGATACCATAAATCAACAAACGGGCGATGTGGGTACTCATTGACAATTACGATTCGTTTACGTGGATACTACAACACTACCTGTTGCAAACCGGCAATGAATGTGTGGTGTATAGAAATGATGAAATATCGCTGCGCGAACTAATAGCCATCAACCCCCAAAGAATTATTATTTCACCTGGTCCCTGCACACCACTGCAGGCAGGAATATCTATGGCAGTCATTGATTATTTTCACACTCGCGTACCTATACTAGGTGTATGTTTGGGGCATCAGGCATTGGGTATGTACTTTGGTGGCAAGCTGGCTCATGCTGCCTACCCTATGCATGGCAAAACCAGCCCCATAACACATACGGGACATCGATTATTCAACCACATACCTTCGCCTACTACAATAATGCGCTATCACTCGCTGGTGATAAAAGAGTTGCAGCATACAGACTTAGAAGTAATAGCCCAATGTGAAGATGGAACAGTGATGGCAGTGGCACACAAACATTACCCCTGTGTAGGGGTGCAGTTTCACCCTGAATCTGTAGGTACAAACTATGGACTACAATTACTGAAAAACTGGGCTAAGTTGTAATTTTTGTTTGTCTACATTCTTTGTGTATTTGCATCACAGCAACGTATGCGATAAAAGAACAATGATGTTGTCTGTTGCTATTCTATGCATAGCACTTAAGACATACATAAATAATCCGCTTTTTCAACCCTTTTTAAACTTCGAAATGCGATGGTATGGTCAATAAAGTTTGTTCACTTTATTATTTCAGGGGTTGTTAGATAATATATCGGTGGTACAATCTTAAATTTGCGGATATGCAGAATTACTTAGCCGGATTGAATGAACAGCAGCTTGCTGCAGTGCAACATATTAATGGTCCTATAATGATAGTGGCGGGTGCTGGAAGCGGAAAAACCAAAGTCCTTACTACACGTATAGCTCACTTAATGAATAATGGTGTAGATGCTTTTAATATACTGGCATTGACATTTACCAATAAGGCTGCTGCAGAGATGAAAGAACGAGTAGAGAAAGCACTGGGCAATACCGAGGCACGTAATCTGTATATTGGCACGTTTCACTCAGTATTTGCTAAAATACTGCGCTCTGATGCTCACAAACTAGGCTATCCTAACAACTTTACTATCTATGATACGGACGATGCCAAAAGCATCATAAAGGGGATAGTAAAAGATATGAACTTAGATGATAAACACTACAAACCCTCGTTTATTTACAATAGAATATCTGCGGCCAAAAACGGTCTTATAAACCCTGCTACATACAGGCTAGACAATTATATACAACAAGAAGATGCCAAGAGCAACAGACCTCTACTAGCTGATATATATGAAATGTATGCCAAAAAGTGCTTCAGAAATGGTGCTATGGATTTTGATGATTTGCTGTTCAACATGCATAACCTGTTGACACAGCACCCAGATGCGCTGGCTAAGTATCAAGGCAGATTTAAGTATATACTGATTGATGAGTATCAGGATACCAACACTGCACAGTATGCGATCATAAAAATGCTTGGTGCACGAAATGAGAATATATGCGTGGTGGGTGATGATGCACAAAGTATCTACTCGTTTAGAGGTGCCACTGTACAAAATATTCTACAGTTTCAGGATGACTATGATGATGTGGTGGTGATAAAACTGGAGCAAAACTACCGCAGTACGCAAACGATACTGGATGTTGCTAATACTGTAATAGGCAATAATAAAAATCAGATACCCAAACAACTGTGGACGAGCAATGCGGAAGGAGAAAAGATACTGCTGGCGCGGACTATGACAGACAATGACGAGGGAAGATTTGTGGCGGATAGTATTAAAGAACAACAAATGCGTAACCACTACGCCAACAAAGACTTTGTGGTGCTGTATAGAACTAATGCTCAGAGCCGCTCATTTGAGGAGAGCCTGAGAAGAATGAATATTCCTTATAAGCTGGTAGGTGGTACCTCCTTTTATCAGCGTAAGGAAGTAAAAGATTTTTTGGCATATCTGCGAGTAATAGTAAATCCGCAAGATGAAGAAAACCTAAAACGTATTATCAATTATCCGGCAAGAGGTATAGGCAAAACATCGATAGACAGGATAATAGTAAGGGCAAATCAGCTAGATGTAAGTTTTTGGGAAACGATCTCTAATCCTGATATAGACGGTGTGCGCTCCTCACAGACAGATGCCTTTGTAAATATGATTAAGAGTTTTGGTACTATGCTGCAAAAGCAAAATGCTTATGATGTTGCGTTTGCAGTGGGTAAACATACTGGACTTGTAGCCGACCTGTATAACGATAAGAGTGTAGAAGGTATAGCCAGGTATGAAAACGTACAAGAGCTGCTGAACTCTATAAAAGAATTTACTGAAACACCAGATGAGGAAGGGGAGTTACAAGAAAAAACACTTGGCACCTATCTGCAACAGATAACACTGCTAACGGACGCAGACCAAGACAAGGATGAAAATGCAGATGCTGTGAAGTTGATGACGATACATGCTGCTAAGGGTTTGGAGTTTCCATGCGTGTTTGTAGTGGGTATGGAAGAAAACTTATTTCCGAGTGCAATGAGTATGTATGACCGAGCAGACTTAGAGGAAGAAAGAAGGTTGTTTTATGTAGCCATCACCCGTGCTAAAGCACGCTTATGGATTACGTTCGCTAATAGCAGATATAGATTTGGTAGTCTGGTACAGAACGACCCTAGCAGATTTATAAAAGAAATACCTGCCAACCACATAGATAATACATTTACAGGCACTGGTAACAGGGGACCTGCACAAAGTACT
>CAMDNC010000078.1 GCA_945902755.1 Flavipsychrobacter stenotrophus | reverse complement strand
GTGTGGGATGATGCTGACAAGCCACCCATGTGGGAGTATCCAGTTCAGAAACCTTTTTCGTCAGAAAACTGGGCCAATAATCAGTTTGTGATAAGTATAGGCGTAAATGCCACCCGAAAGCGTGTGGCCGAAAAACTAGCTTCCGTTGCTAATTTTGGTACAGCTATTCATGCAACTGCACGCCTTTCCAAGAGAGCTACTGTAGGAGAGGGCACTGTAATAATGAATGGTGTCACCATAAATGCTGATACCCAAATAGGCAAACACTGCATCATCAATACTAGCGCATCTATAGACCATGACTGTGTGATAGGAGATTTTGCCCATGTATCGCCCAATGCTACATTGAGTGGTGATGTGCATATAGGTGAAGGCACACATTTTGGTGCTGGTGCTAGTGCCATACAGGGTATACGTATAGGTAAGTGGTGCACCATTGGTGCGGGCACAGTAGTGATAAGAGATATACCCGATTACGCCACAGCCGTAGGTAACCCTGCCCGAATTATAAAATATAAAGAACCCCAACAATAATGAAACCAAAGATTTGGATGTCTTCGCCACATATGGGCGGTACAGAACAGCAATTTGTAAAAGAAGCCTTTGATACCAACTGGATAGCTCCACTAGGGCCAAACGTTAATGGTTTGGAGCACGATTTAGAGTTGTTTTTGGGCGAAGGTAGCCATGTGGCAGCACTCAGCTCTGGTACAGCTGCAATACATTTAGGTTTGGTATTGCTGGGTGTGCAGCCCGGTGACGAGGTGCTGTGCCAGAGTATGACTTTCTCTGCCACCGCCAATCCTATCAAGTATCTGAATGCTACTCCAATATTTGTAGACAGCGAGCTAGGTACATGGAACATGTCCCCAGACCTGCTTGAAACTGCCATAAAAGATCGAATAGCAAAAGGTAAGAAACCCAAAGTTATAATGCCAGTGCATTTGTATGGTATGCCCGCCAAAATGCATGAAATAAATGGAATAGCCCAAAAATATGGTATACCTGTGTTGGAAGACGCAGCTGAGGCACTTGGCTCATCTATCAATGGTAAACGATGTGGGACCTTTGCAGATATATCCATTTTATCTTTCAACGGCAATAAAATCATCACCACATCAGGTGGTGGCGCACTGGTAAGTGCTGCTGCCAGTGTGGTACAAGATGCTAGGTTCTTGGCTACACAGGCTAGAGATGAAGCACCACACTATCAACATTCCAGGGTAGGGTATAACTACAGAATGAGTAATCTTTGTGCAGGTGTGGGCAGGGGGCAAATGCAAGTATTGGCAGATAGAATAGCTAGCCGTCGTGCCATATACAATCAGTACACTGAAGTGCTGGGCAGTAAAAAAGGTATCAGTTTCTGCAAGGAACCTGATGGATATTTTAGCAATCGCTGGTTGTCTACCATTCTTATAGATAGTAATACAGCAGGTGTATCCAGAGAAGACTTGAGACTGGCTTTAGAAAAAGAAAATATAGAATCAAGACCGCTATGGAAGCCTATGCATATGCAACCCGTATTTGAAGGCTGTGCTTTTTACGGCGATGGTACTTCGGAGCGTTTATTTAGCGATGGTCTTTGTCTGCCATCTGGTTCCAATTTATCTTCCGATGATATGAGCCGAGTGATGGAAGTGATACATGCAGTTATTAAATAGGCCCTTGTAAAATTCTTGTTCAATTAGTATCAGTTTAGCTTTTTACTCCATGAGTGCGTCTGCCGAAAAACAACAGAGATTTCATTTTATAGATGGCATGAGGGCTATTGCCTGCATGATGGTGATATTGCATCATGCAGTATCAGCCAATGTGGCTAGGTTTTTAATGAGTCATGGATTTATAAAGTTTGGTGAGTTTTTTTGGAATTTACCGGGTTCAGGAGTGGACCTATTTTTTGTCATAAGCGGACTAGTCTTACTTAGACCTTACTTAAGGAACGAAAGAAAATTTGATACACTCATTTATCTCAAGAAGCGGTTTATTCGTATCTATCCCACATATTTTGCTGCATTGTTGTTTGGAGCTGCTGTTATATGGTACATCAATACTTTTCCTACTTGGTACAACGAGAAGGGTATTTATGTAATATTTTCAGTGCGCACCACCCTTATGCAAGCGTTACTGTTCAACGTAGACGGTATTTATTATAATTTGGCATGGTGGAGTGTACAGGTTGAGGCAGTGTTTTATTTACTTGTACCATTGCTTATAGTTTTCTTTCCGCGCAGCGACAAGCTCAATAATAGCAAAATACTAATGATTATTATAGGCTGTATGATAGCCAGCTTGGGATTGCAGTTATTGCTTGATAGGTATTTTCCCATTTTGTATTCTTATCACGATATTGTGCTGAATATGGGCAGAATTATTGATTATCCAGTTTGTTTTCTTTTAGGAATGTTCTTGGCAGCACATGATTTCAGCAAGAAGCATGCTTATCAGATGTTGGTAGTTGGGACAATACTCGTGCTCATGCAGTGGATATACAAACCAGCCATACACACTGGTTATGGGTTTGTGTATGCAGGTTTGGTTATTCTTTCTTTTAACACTAAGTCTATTCAGCGTTTTCTGAGTAAGCCACTGTTAATATGGATTGGAGAACGTTCGTATTCGCTTTTTTTGGTCCATTTTTCAGTGTTCTACTTAGTCAACAATCTTACTGCTAGGATTACCACACACAGAGGTTTTGAGTATGCGCTCATTACCAGAGGTGTGGGTATACCCCTGTCATTCATTGCAGCAATGTTGTTATTCCATTTTGTAGAGCGGAAGTTTGCCAGAGGACTGATAACTGATGATATGTTTTGGCCTTGGCAAACCAGCAAAATGAAAAAGGCGTAACTACCACCTAAAAAAATAGAAAAGGAATTATTATGCAACAAGAATGGCAAGTAGCAGTAGAAGCTGCTTTCAGCAATAGAGATTTGCTAAAAGATGAACAATACACCAATGCTGTAAGGGCAGTGATAGAAGAGGTGGACAAAGGCAGGCTGAGGGTGGCTGAGCCGTTGCCAAATGGTGGTTGGCAGGTGAATGAGTGGGTAAAGAAAGCAATACTGATGTATTTTGGTATACAGCAGATGAAGACATGGGAGTTGCCTCCATTTGAGTTTTATGACAAAATGGACCTGAAGAAGGATTATGCATCGCTGGGTGTAAGAGCAGTACCTCATGCTGTAGCAAGATATGGTGCATATATAGCTCGCAACGTGATACTCATGCCATCCTACGTAAATATAGGTGCGTATGTGGGGGAGGGAACCATGGTAGACACTTGGGCTACGGTGGGGTCATGTGCCCAGATCGGTGCAGGGGTGCATTTGAGTGGTGGAGTAGGTATCGGAGGGGTACTGGAGCCGTTGCAGGCAACGCCAGTAATTGTAGAAGATGGTTGCTTTTTAGGTTCGAGGTGCATTGTAGTAGAAGGGGTAGTAGTAGAAAAAGAGGCAGTTTTGGGAGCCAATGTGGTATTGACTCAGTCTACCAAAATAATAGATGTAAGTGGCGCATCACCCATCGAGTACAAGGGCCGAATTCCAGCACGTAGTGTAGTGATACCAGGCAGTTATGCCAAAAAGTTCCCTGCTGGTGAATATCACGTCAACTGTGCTTTGATTATAGGTGCCAGAAAACCATCAACAGATTTGAAAACTAGCCTGAATGAAGCGCTGAGAGCGTTTAATGTATCAGTATAGTAAATTCACCTTTTACGATTCCATTATTATTCAAAAGCATCGTATCATCCCTTATGGCAATCCCCAACGAACGATATAATGCTGAAAAAATAGTGCCCTTCATTAAGAAATTAGTTTTGCTTGATTGGCTATTGGTAATTGGGATGGTCGCATGTTTATTGCAAATTTGGTTGCCAGCATATTATTTAAATTGTGATGGGCCTTGTCATGTAGCTAATGCCAGAGCAATGCTAGATATGACTACCCATGCGCAGGAAGATTTCTACTCTCGCTTTTACACATTAAGTAAAGATCCCAATCCAAATTGGTTAACCAACGTTTTTTTGGCGTTCTTGTTGCCAATAATGAAGGGTGCAGTAGCAGAAAAAGTACTTTTAAGTACCTACATGCTATTGATGGTTTTGTCATTTAATAGGCTTGTTGTTAGGTTTTGTGACCGTAAGTCTGTGTTTGTCTTACTGTTCTTTGTGTTTGTGTTTAATAATACTTTGGCGCAAGGATTCTACAATTTTTCATTCAGCCTACCATTTTGCCTTTTGTTGGTCAACAGTTGGTTGGCATATCTAGAAACTGGTCGAATTGCAAGTATATTTTGGGTGTTTCTATACATGATGCTCACTTACTTTTCGCATCCTGTTTCTTTTGGTTACGGGCTATTGATTTGTTGTAGTTTGTGGATGAGTTATGCTGCTTCAGGGCATTATGCTGGTAATTTAAGGCAGATAGCAGTGAAACTACTGGTGATAACTGCGTGTACTATTCCGTTTTTGATGTTCTTCCTCAAATTTGCAGATAACAGTGCCCGACATGGTAAAATAGTGCCTGCGTTTATGCCTGATCGAGTGAATGAGTTGATATCCTTTGATTATCTCATTAACTACTCTAGTAAAGAAGTACTTATTGTAACGGCAGCGGGTGCCTTATTCACCCTGCTTTTTCTGCTTGTGTTGTTTTTTAGGTTCATTTCCACAAAAGGTATTCATAAATACGATGGCTTGCTGTTGTCTTTACTAGTAATAGTGTACGCATTCTTCAATATGCCTGACAAAATGATGGGCGGCGGTTTTTTTGTTATGAGAACGGGGCTGTATTTGTTTATGATTACTGGATTCTGCGCAGCTTTTTTGTTTCCGGTAAAGTTTAAAAACGGTATAGGATATGTAGGGTTCGCGATTTTTTTGATGTTGGTTTATGTGAGGGTACCTGTTATGATTGATGGAGCTAATATGGTTGAAGAACACGTATCTGTGGCTGATAGAATACCAGAGCGAAGTGTTCTGTTGCCTCTCAACTTTAATAAGTGTGGTAAAAATAGTAATGGTGATGTGATAGCCGACAAAAATGAGGTATATGGGCATGTCGCTCAATATATTGGAGTAGACAAAAAGATATTAGTGCTTGATAATTACGAGGCAAATACTGGTTATTTTCCGCTTAACTGGAAAAGTGAGATAAATCCCTACATATATCTCAATAGATATAGGGGTATAGAAGGTCTGCCACCCGGTGCCGGACCTGTACAATATAAACAGATAACTGGAGTGAATATCGATTATATACTTTTAATAAACTATGAATCATCAATAGACGGTCATGGAGATTTTATAGAATTGAAAAAACAGCTAGACACAGCTTACCATGAAACCTATCGCTCAGCGAGCGGAAAGACCATATTGTTGGCAAGCAACCCATAGTAAACACGATTATATTTTACAGACCGGTCATAAAGGTCAATTCTTATTTTCCTTAGTAGTTAGTTATCTATTACATTTGCACCAAAATTTATTTCTTATGTCTTTATTAATAGTTGGTACATTGGCGTTTGACGCGTTAGAGACTCCGTTCGGTAAAGTAGACCGTATAATAGGTGGGTCTGGTACCTATGCTGCGTTGGCGGCTTCAAACTTTACACAACCTACAAACCTAATATCTATTGTAGGTGGAGATTTTCCGGAGGAGGAGATGAATGAGCTAAAGGCAAGAGGCGTTAAGTTCGATGGGGTTGATGTGATGGCAGATGAAAAGAGTTTCTTCTGGAGTGGTCGTTATCATATGGATATGAACACTAGGGATACGCTGGTTACAGATCTTAACGTACTAGCAAAATTTGATCCTAAAATACCACAAAGTTATGAAGGTAGCGAGTATGTGATGCTTGGAAATCTGATGCCCGCAGTACAAATAAGTGTATTAGAGCAACTGAAGTCTAAACCGAAGTTGGTGATAATGGATACCATGAACTTTTGGATGGACATAGCAATGGACGATTTGCAGAAAGTGCTGGGCATGGTAGACCTACTAATGGTAAATGACAGTGAAGCTCGCCAATTGAGTGGTGAGTATTCGTTGGTTAAAGCCGCTCGTAAGATACAAGCAATGGGACCAAAGTATGTAATTGTGAAAAAAGGCGAACATGGAGCATTACTGTTTCATGGCGACAAAATATTCTCTGCCCCTGCATTGCCATTAGAAGATGTTTTTGACCCAACTGGTGCGGGTGATTCTTTTGCTGGTGGCTTTATTGGCTATTTGGCAAGAGTAGACAGCACTTCGTTCGAAAGTATGAAGGCTGCTATTATCATGGGGTCAGCCATAGCTTCTTTTTGCGTAGAGAAATTCGGTCCGGAAAGATTGAAAGAAATATCTGCAGCAGATATTGAGGCTCGAGTTAATGAGTTTATTTCATTGTCGAACTTTGAAGTAAGAGGATAATTTTGTTTTCAGTTGGTGTAGCAACAACTACACCAACTGAAAATACTTAATTAGAAAGAATCATAGGGAAAGACATTGAAAAAGTAGTGCCTTCTCCTTTGTTTGACACCACGTCTGTATTAGTGCCATGGCCCTTCATGATACTAAGACTGAAGGACAAGCCCAACCCAGCACCTGTAGGCTTACTGGTATAATAGGGTTCAAATATTCTGTTTATATTTTCTTCACTTATCCCACAGCCATTGTCTGTAATGGTTAGTTGTGCTTTTTGCTCCTTTTCTACCAAATTGATAGCAATCGTTCCTGTATTTTCTTTCACAGCTTCAGTGGCATTTATAAGTATGTTTAGCAATGCTAGTTTTAGATTTTGTTTGTCAGCCATAATCATGACCGGTACAGACGAATAACTTATGGTAAGTTTAATTTTTTTCAGTGTTATACGGTCATTAGCTGCTGCGGCAACCTCGTCTATTATATGCTGTAAACAACTAACCTTATGGAAATTGTCTTTAGGATTGGACGAATGTAACAACTCGCCAATCAGGTTATTTATTCTTACACTGTTCCGCTTAATAATATCAAGATACAGCGAGGGTTCAGGGTCAGTTATCTCGGACTGTAATTGTGATGCAGAAATAGTTATATTATTTAGAGGGTTTCGCACCTCGTGAGCCAAAGTGCGAATCAATCTGGAAGTAGCAGCCATTTTTTCTAGTTGCAAAGCTGATTTTTCTGCTTTTTTGAGGTTAGTAATATCGTGTATTATGCCTTGCAGATAGTTTTTGTTTTCATCACTAGCAGTTACAGTGACCGAAATAATGGATGGTTTTGCTTTGCCCGCAAAAGTGAATAAAGATGTAGGGTAATCATCAATCGATATTCCTTTTTTGAGATTTTGAATAAAAAAGTCCCTTGCGTTAATGTCGGTAAATAATTGGGGTAATGATATGTTTTGGAATGCTGCTTTAGTAAATCCTAGCATGTCAGTTACAGCATCGTTTACTTCGGTGATGCAAAGGTTTGAATCTGCTACAAATATAATGTCTTTGGATTTTTCGAATATGCGCCGGTATTTATTTTCGCTATCGCGCAATGCCTTCATACTTTTAGCACGCTCTAAGGCGTATCGTATACTTCGTTCTATTTTTTCTCTGTTCAGTTCTGTTTTTACAAGGTAGTCTATAGCTCCAGATTGCATAGCTTCTAGGTCAATATTGTAACTTCCCTGACCCGTCAATAGAATTATCGGACTTGTACATTCTATTCGTTTGGCCTCGCCCAAAAAATCTAAACCAGACTTAGCACCAAGTCTATAGTCAACGAAATATAGATCATAAATGCCGGTAGCCATTTTTTGAATTCCATTAGCGTAGCTTGAAGCCCAGTCTATTAGGAATGTATTACTACTGATGTCATTTATGTGACCAGACGTAATGATGAAATCATCTTCGTCGTCGTCCACAATAAGTATTCTTGGTGGGTTGTTGTGTACAAGCATTTTATAACTAAGAATGTGGCTTTCGTAAAGTTAGTTATCAATATCGTAATTGGTGCACATCTGTTTGCTGTGATACTGCCAGAACAGAAGTCATATTAACTGATCGCGGTATTTACTGCAATCGGATATTGTTGAAACAGTATCTCGGCTTATTATCATTTCAAGTTGAATGGCATTAACGGTTGCAAATAGCATTTGCAAAGTAGAATTCGCAGCAATTAGAGATTCAGGTAGTAGCCAGAAAGTAGCTCCTTAAAGTAGTTTGTGTAGTTACCGTCATAGTCCTTAATAACCAATTCTGTAATATTAGGAGAAGATTTTTGTGTGGTGGAGAGTATAGTTACTACACGTTTTACTGGTGAAACAGGAGTATGCTTTATGTAAAGACACTGGGACTCATATAAACCAGATTCTATTGAATTTTGTCGCCATTGTAGGTATTCCTTGTAAGGTAGTAGCAACGATAGGTAGCCTTCTTGCGTCAGCATTGAACGTGCTTTTGTAAATAGTTGGTGGCTAGTGAGCGATACATCATGTCGGGCATAGTTTTTGGTGGGAGTAGGTCCCAATAAACTATTTGAAAAAAAAGGCGGATTGCAGATGATGAGGTCATACTTAGCACTTGCTTCATGTTGTCTGATATCAGCAACGCAACACTTTATTCTAGTGGCCCAAGGGCTATCTTTAAAGTTTTGAGATGCTTGTAAAGCTGCTGTCGGGTCAAGTTCTATCGCATCAATGTTTATGTTTTGGTTTCTTTGTGCAAGCATAAGTGACAATAGACCAGTGCCAGCGCCGATATCAAGTACATTTTTGAACGCTTGATTTATTGGCGTCCAAGCTCCCAGAATACAGGCATCAGTAGTCACTTTCATGGCGCATTGGCCTTGATTGATTCTGAATTCTTTGAATTGAAACCAAGAGTTGCTCATGACCAAGATGCTCTGGCACTAGGTGTTGCCGAAAGATCGGTAAATGCACCTTGAAGGTATTTGTAATGGGCCGTTATACCTATCATAGCGGCATTGTCTGTGCAATATTGAAAAGCTGGAATATATACGTGCCAACCTTTTCGTTCACCTGTTTTAATAAGTGCATTTCTCAAACCTGAGTTGGCGGACACACCACCAGCTATACCAATGTGTTTTATACCCAGGTCATCTGCCGCTTTTTCTAATTTGGTCATTAGCACTTTGATAATAGTATGTTGTACAGATGCGCAAATGTCGCCCATATTTTTCTCGGCAAATTCTGGATCTTTCTTTCGCTCTGCTTGTAAGAAATAAAGAACAGATGTTTTAATTCCGCTAAAACTGAAAGAGTAGTTTTTCATTTCATTGGTTGGGAATTTGAACCGGTGTGCATCTCCAGTAGCTGCGTATTTGTCCACTAATGGTCCTCCTGGGTATGGTAGTCCCAGCATTTTAGCTACTTTGTCAAAAGCTTCGCCTGCAGCGTCATCCATTGTTTCGCCGAGCACTTCCATGTCCAGATAACTGCGGCAGAGTACTATTTGCGTATGCCCTCCAGATACAGTGAGGCAAAGGAAGGGGAACTGAGGTTGCGCCTCAATGAAGTGAGCCAAAACGTGTGCTTGCATGTGGTGCACCGCAATGAGTGGGAGGTTGCGTGCCTGTGCGAATGACTTAGCAAAACAAGTACCTACCAGTAACGAGCCAATAAGACCTGGAGCTTGTGTGAATGCAACAGCAATGATGTCGTTTTTGTTGATTCCTGCATCGCTGATAGCAACATCAACGACCGGAATTATATTTTGTATGTGAGCACGCGATGCCATCTCTGGCACTACACCTCCGTACCGCTCATGTACTTTTTGTGTGGCAATCTGGTTGCTGAGTACTTTTCCATTTTGCACGATGGCTGCACTGGTTTCATCGCAAGAAGACTCGATTGCCAATATGTTGATGTTGTCGTTCAATATCTGATGTTAGGCTACAAAAGTAGTAGCTAAGTGTTCAATTTTGGCATACGAAGCCATATAATTTGATAATTACTGTTTATCCTTTTCTGGTTTTAAAATAAGCCTGAGGGTAGTATCATTGGTAAAGTAACTGATGGCCCAATTGATGAAGATGAAGAACTTATTGCGCACACTGAGAATGAGCATAAGATGCAAGAACATCCATGTAAACCATGCTAAACGTCCCTGAAAACTAAAAAATGGTAAATCTACTACCGCTTTATGCTTTCCAACTGTAGCCATAGAGCCAGGCGACTTATACAAGAACGGCTTTAGTGGGTTGTTGTTTCTGAGCCTTTTGAGGTTTATGGCTAGATTTTTAGCTTGATTAATGGCTACATTGGCAACTTGTGGATGACCTTTTGGGAAGTCTTTTGTTTCCATATAGGCTACATCGCCAAGGGCAAAGACCTTATTCATGCCAGCAACCTCATTGTATTCGTTTACTATTATTCTATTGCCTTTTACAATAGCAGTAATAGGTACACCCGCTGGTATATTGCCGGTAATGCCGGCACTCCATATCATGGTGCGGGTTTTTATGGTATTGCCATTATTTAATGTAAGTAACTTTCCATCATAGTCGCTGGCAAACGTATTGACCAATACCTTTACCCCCATTTCTTCTAAGTATTTTTTGGAGAATGTCCGTGAGTCTTCACTCATGTTTTGTAGTGTGTTTGGCATGCCTTCAACCAAGTAGACTGTTAGTTTTGAGAAGTCCATATCTGGATAGTCGCGAGGCAAGATATTTTTTTTCATTTCTGCCAATGAGCCTGCAAGCTCTACGCCAGTGGGGCCACCTCCTGCAATAACAATATTCATTATTTCATCTTGCTCATCGGGAGTTGCAGATAACGCATTTTCAAAGTTGAGAAGAATTCTGTTGCGTAAGGCTATAGCTTCATTAGTAGACTTCATAGGGTAGGTATACTTTTCAAAGTTTTTGTTTCCAAAAAAATTGGTAGTACACCCTGTTGCAATTACCAGATAGTCGTACGGGTAATTATTATCTTCGGTTATTACCGATTGTGTAGCATGGTTTATGTCAGTGACCTTACCGATGCGAATGTGTATGTCTTTGTCTTTCTGAAATACTTTTCTGAGTGGGAAGGATACAGCACTGGGTTCTAAACGAGCAGTAGCTACCTGATAAAAGAGTGGTTGAAACTGGTGAAAATTATACTGGTCAATAAGTGTGATTTCATATTCAGAGCCTTTTGTGTGCCTTGCAAGCTGGAGGCCTGCAAACCCACCGCCTAGTATAACCAGCTTCTTTTTCATGTGTATTGCTTTGTGATATATTATTGTTCAAAGGTACCCCATAGAGGTGGTAATGATATGCAATGTGCTGTTAAAACAGTTATATGCTGAAATAAATAACCCCCGCTAATGCGAGGGTTATCACCAAAGTTGTTTTCAATTTCATTAGTGTGCACGACCTTTAGCAGGAGTAACCCTATTCATATCGTCTTGAGGTGTTCTCCAAGCCATTCTGTTGAAATAAACTCTTACGCCTAACAGCAGACCATAATTATGACTTTTGACAGTCTGAACTTCATTGAGCATCGAGTTGTAGTTTACACCAAGTGCTTTATTGTTTGCATCTCTTACTATTTGGTCAGTAAGTCTGAGTGCATTGTTATTAGAAGTATTAGTGAACGACTGAGCAGTATAATATGCGCCTAAGCGGATGCAGATGTTTCGTACGACCATGTAGTTGATAGCTACTTCGCCCGTGTAACCAAGCGAACCTGACTTATATTTTACCTCTCCTGAGCCATTTACCGTATTCATGTTCAAGCCCACGCTTTTGCCAATACTGTCTTGGAATCTGAAGTAGTTTTTAACGTCTCCCCTTGGGAAATCTTTTAAGTATTCCGCTTTAGTAACCAATAAACTGGTGCTATCTGGAATAGAGGAATTGTCGTAGATTGGGAAGTTGCCTTCAAATTTGTAAATTCCTTCATAATCAAACTGAGCATTAGTGTTGAATGTATTTTTAACGTTGACGTTATAGAATACACCAGCATCAACAGTAAGCGCAAATTTATCGTTAATATCTAGTTTGTAACGTAACAACAATGGGATGTTAATGCTGGTACTTACTATGTTTTCTCTGATGCCACGTGTAGTGGAAATAACCTGACGGAAAACTGGGTATTGAGCATCTGCAGAACGGAACTCGATATGAAAGGTATCGAGATTCAAGTTGCCTTCTTGCTTGTAATAATTAATGCCCAAACCTATACCCAGAGAGCGTTTGCGATTGAAATAATATCCCAAACGGAAGTCGTAACCTCTTGACTGTCCGCTCCTGAATTTAATATCGCTTTGCGTAGCATTAAGCGCATCAGGATAGTTAACAGAGAAAGGTATGGCTGTGATTTGTTGGTTAAGCAAGCCACCAGTTACTTGCAGGTCAGCTGAAAGACTGCGGAAATACTCACTTCTAACCTGTCCAAAGGAGTTGTGCGTGTTTGCCACTAATGCTAATGCTACCAAACATAAAATTCGCTTACCCATGTACGTTATAATTTTATTTTCTATTTATTGTCAATCTGTATGAATATCAATGGTATTTGTTTCCGAAAATTTTGCCTAAATATACTCCAAACGCGAATAGTTATGGAGACAAAAAGCATAAAATATTACGGGAAAATACTAAAATCACTAATATTGGAGCAAATCTAACAAAATTATTTCACTAAAGCGCCTCAATTTTTAATAGAAATAAAAATTTAATACAAAATTTAGCACCATACAATAACTTGATAATGTAATAATAATGTTTGAATTTAGAAATTTTATTGGAATATTTATTTCTCGTTAAGATACTATGAATAAAAGTAGTATAACTCTTGAATTATTAAAAGCTATATTCAAATATGGAATAGGGTTATTGTTTTATATTAAAACAGCAAGTACAATGGTTAATAGTTTTTGTTTTAGGTCTAAAGTATTTTTTAGATTTCAATGTTAAATAATCAAAAATGTATTATAGTTTTTGCCATGCCGTGATGCCACCTGTAAGATTAACCAAATTAGTGAATCCGGCTTGTTCAAGAATAAGACAAGCTTGCAAGCTTCTTGTTCCACCTTTACAGTGAATGATTAGCTCGTCGTTCTTGAAATCATCAATGTCATCTAATTGCATATTAGCAATGTGCCCTAATGGTAATAGAATTCCACCCATATTGTTTTCGGCATATTCAGCGGGTTCGCGTACATCTATTATTCTCAGGTTTTCACCCGAATCTATTCTCTGTTTTAGTTCTGAAGCTGTAATATGTGTCATCAGATTGAGATTGTTTTAGTTATTGTTTAATAAACTTTAATGTATGGTTGTTGTGATCATTATCTGAAATAGCTATCAGATACATACCCGGCATAAGTATCGAAATGTCAATTTGGTTTTGTCTAGTAGTAGTTCCTGTTATTAAACTACGACCTGTCAAATCTAAAATGCTGTAATTGACATTCGCATCAGATGGCAAGTTTAGTGTAATGTAATCTTGAGCAGGATTGGGAAATAATTGGCATTGTAGTTCAGGACGCATTACCTCTTCTATTTGTGTGCCTGTAATAGAGTTGCCGAGTATAGGGCGCATCATAATAGCACCACTTATCAGGGATGGTGTCCATCCAGATAACACATTGAAGTAGGCATGGTTGCTTCCAATCCTATTTACATCTAACCCAAAATAAAGGCTATCTGCGCCGCTTTCCGCAGGTTGGAAAGTGCCAGCAAAAAAAGTGCCAGCTGCCATTGGTAGTGGTTGGTCGAACTTATAGATCCAAAATTGATTGATGGTATCGGTGTAACCTGGAGTGCAAAATTCCTGAGTATACAGTATGTTGTCAGTTGTTGCACCATTTACACCTTCGAGTTGAGAATAAATATTGATATTAAAAAATTTAGAAAATGAGAATGGTACTTGCCGTCCGAAGTAGATTGCCATACCTCTGATCGTGTCTGGCCTATTCAGGTGATGTTCTATTGCTATTTTTCCAGGTAGTGTGGGGTAGAGGTTGAGGTAATAGCTTTTCTCGGCAGTACCGTCGTCGTAAGCTAAATAGTTATCAAATACCTGATTGCTGATAATAGTATCGTTTTCTACTGGGTCGGAAGTAGAAATGGAGCGAACAAAAAATTTGTTTTGAAAAATCACCTGATTATAGTTGCCTACGCTAATAAGTGGCACTAAAGTGGAGTAAGCGGGATAAATCAAGGACTCAGTACTCAATCCGGGAATAGGAGCTGTGTTCCAGGTATTGGGTTTTAATAAAGTATTGGTATTTAGAGCAGTTCCGGTGTAGCCGTAAGTAATAGTTTGAGGGAAGTCGTAATTATTGCGAAGGCTACAGGTATATTGACTAGATCTCTCCGCTACCGGAAAAGAAAAGAATTGCCGATAGGGCATAGATGTATAATCATTCAGTAGGAATGTGGGATTGCTGGTGAATCCTACATCGTTGACGGCTGTGTCGAATATTGTTCTGTTGGTGCCTAATCGGATATAGTCGACATTCCACACAGCATCTGCCCAATATAGGGCAGCAATATTGATAAATCTGAATTGGAAAAAGCTATCAAAATATAAAGAATCGGCAATAGGAATCATTATTTGTTTGAATGGCTTGAGTGTGGAACCCATGGCCGACCATACTTTAATATATCCACCAAAACGCGTTTTGAGAAACAACATCAGCGAGTCTTGTGGCAGCGGATAAAAGCCATTGCCTTGTGGCTGAAAAAAGAAACTTAGGTAGAGACTATCTGCGGGATTCACAACATTCAAACTCAGATTGATAGGTTGTGATGTTAGCGAATCTGCATATCTGAAATTGGTGTTGCTAAAAGTATCATAAGGGATACCGCGCCAGTCAAGGGCGTCGAATGTAGCTACGCCCCTGCTTACAGGTCTAGCTCCCATGGTATTATTTACATACACATGATAGTCGGTCCATTTACTACTATCTGGGAATAGCCCATAACCAGTAAAATCCTCGAAAAACGGTAGGGAAAGTGGTGCTGTAGCTGTTGTTTTTTTTGCCGTAAGGTTGGGTAGTTTTTTAGCGTACAACGCAGGATTGCAATTGAGATGCCCTGCATACTCTTGCGCATTTACAGTGGCGGTGCTGTAAAAAACGACAATAAGTAATAAGTATACTAAGTTTATGTACCTGTTCACCGTATTATTTGCGCTTTTGAGGTTTACTGTTACTAACGGCTTCAGATGCTTTTGTATTGCCTTCTGATATGTGAATATCTTGTGGTGCGGGATTTTGCATAATGAGCAGGTCGATAAAGTCGTTCATTTTTATTCTGTTTCGTGCTCCAGCATCGTTAAATTCTCTTGGGCGCTGGTCTGTAATAATAGCCGACGGAGTGTCATTGATTTCTGATAGTCTGTCGGCTGAAACTAAAAATGGTTGCAGGTTGAACTGGTTTAAATAAATCATTGCTTCGTCTACTGTCATGCCTGTGACGTTAGGAACATCCCATTCTGTATTACCAAGTCCATTACCTATTATCAAATCTATCTTGCTGCCCTGTGGTATCATATCACCTGCATTCAATACTTTACCATTCATACTGGCTTCAAGAATAGCACCTGTTGCAATGTCCGGTTTGTAAGTAGTGTCGCCCAGTATTAGTTTATTGTTACGCAAAATCATCTCAGCACTTCTGTAAGAGAGATCTTTGATGGCGGGCATAGATACCTTGGGAGGCGTAAGCATATTAACTGTAAGGAAAATTGTTCGGCCACGTTTTACAAACGAACCTGTGTCTGGCATTT